>JAEWEH010000062.1 GCA_023389535.1 Pseudomonadota bacterium | reverse complement strand
GTATCGATCAGGATCTCGCCGATTTCAGGCGAGAAATAGTCGCGAATGGCCCGGATGACCAGGCTGGATTCGAGATAGATCAGTATGGGCGCCGCGTTTTCGCGGGCGGCTGCGTCGATGGCGTTCCAGAGCTGCAAAAGGTAGGAAAGGTCCCACTGCAATTCTTCGACGCTGCGGCCTATGCCTGCCGTGCGGGCAATGATGCTCATTCCGGGAGGAATGTCGAGCTGGTCCATGGTCTCGCGCAGTTCCTGCCGGTCTTCGCCCTCGACGCGGCGCGATACGCCGCCACCCCGGGGGTTGTTGGGCATCAGCACCAGATAGCGGCCGGCCAGCGAAATGAAGGTGGTCAGGGCGGCGCCCTTGTTGCCGCGCTCTTCTTTTTCGACCTGGATGATCAGTTCCTGGCCTTCGGACAGGGCATCCTGGATACGCGCAGTGCGTACATCCACGCCTTCCTTGAAATAGCTGCGGGCGATTTCCTTGAAGGGGAGGAAGCCGTGGCGTTCTTCGCCATAGCTGACGAAGCAGGCTTCCAAACCGGGTTCGATGCGGGTGATGACGCCTTTGTAGATATTGCCTTTGCGCTGTTCGCGCCCGGCGGTTTCAATGTCTAAGTCAATGAGTTTTTGACCGTCGACAATGGCAACGCGTAGTTCTTCTTGATGCGTTGCATTGAACAACATCCGTTTCATGAGGTGATTCTCCGTAGTCATGGCGCACCGATCATCGGCGCACGACCGCGGGTCACTGGGTGTGTGGCGCTAAATCTGCATGGGGGGAGCGGCTGACATGATAAGGCCGCGCCTGCCCGGGTGTCAGGATGGCACGGCGGGCCTGTGGGCCCACAGTTCAGTCAGCAGGAAGGTCAGATTCACTATAGTGTGGTTGACAAAAATTTGCTGGGAACGACAGACGCGTGTTTGATTTCGCGGCTGGGTGCATTAAACGTAGACAAGCTTTGCAAGATTTCGCGTCGCACGCGGTTGGCAGCGGACGGGCGCTAGCGGGCTATTCGCCACACCACTTGCGCGCATCCGGGCTGCCCCGGCGACCTAATGACCCAGGGGCTGAAAACCAGGCAGTACAATATGGCCTTTAGCCGCCTAACGGAGACGCACCCTTGCATCTCTACGTTTGGCGTTTTTTCAGCCTCTATAGGCTGACGCGATTATATGCCGCTTTTCCCTATGCGCAAAACTGTTATTGCCGAAAACCCGGCGCCGAGCGTGCGTTTTGTCGAGATCGGTGCGGAACAAGCCGGGCAAAGGCTGGATAACTTCCTTTTGCGGCTATGCAAGGGGGTACCCAAAAGCCATTTGTACAAGGCGATCCGCAACGGGGTGGTCCGGGTGAACAAGGGGCGCATAGGCGCCGACTATCGCCTGGAGCACGGCGATATGGTGCGCGTCCCGCCCTTGCGGCTGCCCGCACCCGGCCAGGCCAGGGCGGTTCCGCCGGCGGCTTTCCCCATCGTTTTCGAAGACGATGCCCTGATGGTGATCGACAAACCGGCCGGGGTCGCGGTGCACGGCGGCAGCGGTGTGTCCTTTGGGGTGATCGAACAGTTGCGCGCCGCCAGGCCGGATGCGCCATTTCTCGAGTTGGCCCACAGGCTGGACCGCGAGACTTCAGGTCTTTTGATCATCGCCAAGCGGCGCAAGGCCTTGGTATCGCTGCACGACATGATGCGCGAAAGCGCCGGGCGCAAGCATTACCAGGCGCTCGTAGCGGGCGACTGGGTGAATGACCGGCAGCATATACGCAAGCCGCTGCTCAAATGGCTGACGGCATCGGGGGAACGGCGCGTGAAAGTCGACCCGCTGGGCAAGCCGGCGCACACCATTATTACCTTGCAAAAGCGTTTTGGCCGCTATAGCCTGGTTGGCGCCGAATTGCGCACGGGCCGTACGCACCAGATCCGCGTGCATCTGGCTTCTTGCGGCCATCCCATTGTGGGCGATGAAAAATACGGGCCTGACGAACTGCGCGAGCATTTCCACCGCCTGGGTTTCGACCGCATGTTTCTGCACGCCAGCCGGCTGGAGTTTCCCCACCCCATCACGGGTGAACCCCTGGCCTTCGAGGCCGGGCTGCCCCCGGCCTGCTTAAAGATTCTGACTTACCTGGAGCAAGATTCGTGAAGCGTTATGCCGCTGTTGTGTTCGACTGGGACGGCACAGTCATGGATTCCACCCATTCCATCGTGGCGGCCATCCAGGGCGCCTGCGGGGACGTCGGCCTGCCCATACCGCCCGACCGGGATGCGCGCTGGGTGATAGGCCTGTCGCTGGAAAGCGCCCTGTATCGCTGTGTTCCTACCCTGACGGCAGACCAGTACCCGCTCTTCATCGAGCGCTATCGTCACCACTTCCTGGCGCGGGATCCCGGGATTAAGCTGTTCGACGGCATCCCGGATTTGCTGGCGACCCTGAAGGCTCGCCAGGTAGCCTTGGGGGTCGCCACCGGCAAGAGCCGCAAGGGGCTGGACCGGGTGCTGCAGAACATGCAATTGCATGCCCATTTCCATGTCACCCGCTGCGCCGACGAGTCTTGCAGCAAGCCGGACCCGGCCATGCTGCTGGAGATCATGGAAGAACTGCAACTGGATCCGGACCGGGTGCTCATGGTGGGCGACACCACGCACGATGTGCAGATGGCCACGGCGGCGGGGGTCGATAGCATGGCGGTCACCTATGGCGCGCATGATCCGGACACATTGCTGCAGGCGGCGCCCACCATTATGGTGGGCAGCGTAACGGAAATGCGTTCCTGGCTGCTGGACCGCGTCTAGACACCGGCAGCCGGCCCGCGGGCTGTAAGGCGCCGCAGTGCCCGCCTGGGGGGCTTGCCACTCGTCGCTCACGGCCCGGAACTTTCGGGCCTTGCTGCAAGTCTTAGCTTAGGCCTTGCGACGCTGAAGGGCACCGACAAGCCTTGAAACCCTGAAGGAGCGGACACCATGTCCAGAATCCATTTGCCGCCTATTCCCGCCTCGGAAATCACGCCGGAAGCGGTATGGCAATCACGACGCGACTGGCTCAGGCGCGCTGGCCTGGGCGCTGTTGCCCTGGGTGGTGCGGGGTGGCTTTCCACGATCCCATCGACGGCGCGCGCTACATCGCCTGAACTTCCCGCGAAGCCGAATCCCGCCTACTGGCTGGAAAACAAACCGACTTCGGAAAAGGATGTGACATCCTATAACAATTTTTACGAGTTCGGCGCGGGCAAGGCGGATCCCATGGACTACGCCGGAAAACTGCAGACCCGACCCTGGACGCTCGAGGTGGAAGGAGCAGTCGCCAAGCCGCGCCGTTTCGACATCGATGATCTCTTGAAGCTTGCGCCCATGGAAGAGCGCATCTACCGCCTGCGCTGCGTCGAGGCCTGGTCCATGGTAATACCCTGGACGGGATATTCCTTGTCCGAATTGCTCAAGCAGGTGGAGCCCACCAGCAAGGCCAAGTATGTGGAATTCATCTCGGCAGCGCAGCCCGAAAACATGCCGGGCCTGAAAACCCGTATTCTGGACTGGCCGTATGTCGAAGGCTTGCGCATGGACGAAGCCATGCATCCGCTTGCCATGCTGGTCTTCGGCCTTTACGGAAAGCAGCTGCCTAATCAGAATGGCGCGCCCTTGCGCGTGGCGCTGCCGTGGAAGTACGGCTTCAAGTCCGGCAAATCGCTGGTGAAAATACGCTTGGTGGAAAAGATGCCGATCAGCAGCTGGATGGAAGCTGCGCCGTCGGAATATGGCTTTTATGCCAATGTGAACCCGGATGTGCCCCATCCGCGCTGGAGCCAGGCGACCGAGCGGCGCATCGGCGACGGTTTTTTCGCGCCGCGGGTAAAGACCTTGATGTTCAACGGTTATGGCGAGCAAGTGGCGTCCATGTATCAAGGCATGGACTTAAGGGCCAACTACTGATGCCACTGCAAACCACTGGACTCTTATGATCCCCGTCATGGACGGTTCGAACAAGGGCGTTGCGTGGACGGCAAAGCAAGTCGGTCGAACGAAGCCGCTGGTGTTCTTGCTGTGCCTCTACCCTCTGGCACGCTGGCTCTGGCTGGGCTACGCTGATGGCCTGGGAGCCAATCCACCCGAATTCCTCATCCGGTCATCCGGTATCTGGGCTCTGGTCGCCCTGTTGTTGACCTTGTGCGTGACGCCGTTGCGCCGTGCGCTGGGCCAGCCCGCCTTGCTGCGGCTGCGGCGCATGTTGGGGCTATTTGCCTTTTTCTACACCTGCCTGCATTTGCTGGGATGGGCCTTCTGGGAAAGGGGCTGGTCCCTGGCATCGATGTGGGAAGACATCGTGCAGCGCACTTTCATCGCTGTCGGCATGCTGGCTTTCATTCCCATGCTGGCGTTGGCCGCGACCTCGACTCATGGCTGGATGCGCAGGCTCGGACACCGATGGCAAAGCCTGCATCGCAGTATTTACCTGATCGCCATCCTTTCCGTGTGGCATTTCTGGCTGGTGCGCGCGGGTAAGAATGATTTCAACGAGCCTTACCTGTACGCTGTGTTGCTGGCGGTGCTATTGCTGGCGCGTGTTCCTGTGTTCCTCGGTCGGCGCGGCGGCGCCTGACGCTAGCGCAATGCCTTCAGGATGGCCAGCGTTTCAGCGTCCGGGTTG
>JAEWEH010000494.1 GCA_023389535.1 Pseudomonadota bacterium | reverse complement strand
CAATAGTAATCGGCGCCGCTTTGCAAGACTTGAATCAAGGCCGCATCAGTCTTGGAGCTGGTGATGGCCGCAATGCCCGCGCCGGGATATAAAGTGCGCAAGTAAGTCGCGGCAGTGCAGTTTTCTTCGTGCTGGCTGGCCAGCAAAACCGTCGCCGGCGCGTCGGGCTTCAGATGGTCCTGGGCCAGCTTGTAGAGTTCGCGCAATGTGGCGCAACGCATGACCTCGAAGCCCCTGGACTGAAGTTCGCCTATCCTGTCGCTGGTTTTGGTGTTCAGCAACAGACTGGCCTTTGGGGCCAAAAGCAACACGAGCGGATTCGGTGGGTGAACAGGAGCATGATGCATGGGGGCGTCTCCGCGACAAGCATATATTTATATATATCTACGTTACCTGCATTGTGCCTTGAATCGATTTCGACGTGTTAACGTAGTGATTAATATTTTTACCTAAATTTACAACATATCATCACAAATGTAATTGGCACTATTACCAACGTGTTTGAATTAAATCGTTCAATCACATTTGTGAATCAATTCTCCGACCGCCTCCGACATGCCAGAAAATTGCGCGGGTTGAGCCAGGCTGCTCTTGCCCGGGCCTGTGGCCTTTCGCAGGGAGCGATTGCAAACTATGAAAGCAAGAGCCGCCGCAATGCGAAGGAGATCTTCCGGCTGGCCGAAGCCTTGCAAGTCAATGCGCTGTGGCTGGCGATGGGCTCAGGCCCTATGGACGCCCCGGACGAGCCCGAAACACCAACACGTTCGACATCCGGCCTGGCTGAATCCGGCGCACACCGGGACAGCCTGACAGGCTGGCCCTTCCAGAAAATCGCCCCTGAAACGTTCTGGCGCCTGTCGGCCAAAGACCGAGCGCTGATTGAAGATGCGGTGGCAAGCCTGATTGTCTCTTTGCAGGGCTGATCGGCTCGCCCGTGGCGGCCCGAACACCGGCCAGACTTCGAACGGCATGGCAAATGCCCCGATCAACCGTTGACCGAAAAGAATAAAGGGCAGCCGCACGGCTGCCCTTTCCAGCGGATCGCCTGCAGCATCGTATCGATGCTTATGCGCCCCCCTGACGGCTGTCTGTATTCGGACGTGCGCAGTCCATCAAGGTTGCTTGACGGCGTACAAGTACAGTTCCACCCGGCGGTTCATGGCGCGGCCCTCGGCGGTGCCGTTGTCAGCCACCGGATTGCTTGGGCCGCGGCCTTCAGCCGTCAAGTTGGCGGCCGGGACGCCCTGCTGTGTCAGGTAGTTGGCTACCGCGCGTGCACGGTTCACCGATAGCGTCTGGTTGGTCGCGGCCGAGCCCGTGCTGTCCGTATAGCCGATGGACTTAGCCCGAAGTTCCGGGTGCTGCACCAGCGCACGTGCAACGCTGTCCAGTACCGGCAGCAGCGCCGGTTTGAGAGCGTACTTGCCAGTGTCAAATGAAACATTGCTTGGAATGTTTACGCGCAGCGTACCGTCCGGCATCTCGGTGACGTCGACACCAAGGCTGCTGGCGCCGGATTTCTCGACATCGTTCTTCACCCCGGACCAGTTGTAGCCGGCGATGCCGCCCGCCACCGCGCCTATGCCCGCGCCAATGGCCGCAGCCTTGCTGCTGTCGCCGATCAAGGCACCCAGACCGGCTCCCACTGCGGCTCCCGCCCCCGCGCCGACAGCTGTCCTGCCGCCAGTGCCCATTTCATTCATCGTGCCACAACCCGCCATCAAGGCTACAACACCGATACCTGCAGCGATATGGCCAGCGCGCATAAACATTTTCATATCATTCTCCTTATTAACGGTAGGCAGCCTTGCAGCCGCAGCGAATATGCTAGCAAGTGCGCCACCCGCCGAGTGTTACATTTTGGTTCAGCACAGGCCCTGGCGGCGATGGCGAAAAAAAACCCTGCGACCATGTCGCAGGGTTGCATGCGGCAGCGGTTTCGTGTGCTATCAGAACAGCTTCGCGCCCGATACCTTGACGATTTCCTTGTATTTTTCAAGGTCGTTCTTGACCAGTGCGGCAAACTCTTCCGGTGTGGTGGGTTTGGCATCCGAGCCCATGGTCAGCAGCCGCTGGCGGACGTCGGGATCCTGAAGCGCCTTCACATAGGCGGCGTTCAGCTTGTCGACGATGGGCTTGGGCGTGCCGCCTGTCGTGAATACGCCGAACCAGGTGCCGAGGTCAAAGTTGGCTACCCCGGACTGCTGCATGGTGGGCAAGTCCGGAAACACCGACGAGCGGTCGGCGGTGGTTACTGCCAGGGCTTGCACCTTGTTCTCCGTGATCAGGGTCGCGGCAGAGGCCAGGTTGTCGAACATGAAATTGATCTGTCCGCCCAGCAACGCCAGCTTGGCGGGTGCGGCCCCGGCATACGGAACGTGAACGGTCTTGATATCGGCCCGCACGTTCAACAATTCGCCTGCCAGGTGGCCCGCGCTGCCATTTCCGCCGGAGCCGAAATTCAGCAGTTCCGGATTTTTCTTCGCGTATGCGACCAAGTCCTGGACGGACGCGATTTTATTGTTGGCGGCGAATTCCTTGTTCAAGATCAGTACGTTGGGCACGGAAGCCACCAGCGTCACCGGCTCGAAGCTCTTGATCGGATCGAACGGCAAATTGTCGTACAGCCAGGGGTTGATGGCATTGGTCGCGACCGCCCCCATCACCAGGGTATAGCCGTCCGGCTTGGCTTTCGCGGCGATCCCCGCACCAATGTTGCCGCCGGCGCCCGGCTTATTCTCGACAATGATCGAGCCCAGGTCCGGCTGCACTTTTTCGGCCAGCAAGCGCGCCATGCTATCCAGCGGGCCACCTGGCGCATAGGGCACGATGAACTGGATGGGCTTGGAGGGGAATTCCTGAGCCGCGGCTGGCGCTGCCGCCGAAAACGCGAGGCAGGCGGCCAGCGCACAGGCTGCGGTCGAAAGGGTTTTCAGGCCGGAAAACATGATGCAATACCTTGTGAAGTTTGGAAAAAAGATACAACACTACACTATTTACGCGCGTGCTGCCAAGCCAGCAGCATACACCGGCGCGGCGGCGCGCGTGCGCGCCGGTCAGCAATGCCAGCCGTACCACCAGTGGGCGCCCCACGCCGTCACGGGCGACACGTTCAGTGCAGAATCTGACTAAGAAAAAGCTTGGTCCGCTCATTCTGTGGATTGTCGAAAAAGGCGTCCGGGACATTTTGCTCGATGATCTCGCCCTGATCCATGAAAATGACGCGGTCGGCCACCTTGCGCGCAAAACCCATCTCGTGGGTCACGCACAGCATGGTCATGCCGCTTTCTTCTGCCAGCCCCACCATGACGTCCAGCACTTCCTTGACCATTTCCGGGTCCAGGGCCGAAGTAGGCTCGTCAAAGAGCATGATTTTGGGATGCATGCACAATGAACGCGCAATGGCGACGCGCTGCTGTTGCCCGCCGGATAATTGCCCCGGGTATTTCAGCGCCTGGTCGGGTATGCGCACACGCTCCAGGTACTTCATGGCCGTCGCCTCGGCCTCGGCCTTGGATTTCTTCAAGACCCACACCGGCCCCAAGGTCAGATTTTCGAGCACCGTCAGATGCGGGAACAGGTTGAAATGCTGGAACACCATACCCACATCGCGACGTATGGCCTCCACTTGCTTCAAGTCATTCGTCAACTCGGTGCCGTCCACGACAATGCTGCCGCGCTGGTGCTCTTCCAGCCGGTTGATGCAGCGTATCATGGTCGACTTGCCCGACCCCGAAGGGCCGCATATGACAATACGCTCGCTGGGCGCGACATCCAGATTGATGTTGCGCAGCACATGAAACTGCCCATACCACTTGTTGACATCCACCAGGCGGATAATGGCCTCGGACATGTCTGTACTCCTAGTGTGTCGCGCCGCGCATCAGCTCGGCTGGCGCGGGTTGATCAGCGCTGATGTCCCGTTTGCAGATGCCGCTCCAGCGACTGGCTATAGCGGGAAATCGAGAAGCAGAAAATAAAATAGATGAAGGCGATGAACAAATAGGCTTCCGTGCTGAAGCCGCGCCATGCGGCATCAGCCACCGCCGTCTTCGCGGCCTGGGTCAAGTCGAAGATGCCTATGATCACGACCAGCGAGGTATCCTTGAACAGTGAAATGAAGATACCCACCAGCGGCGGTATGACGACCTTCAATGCCTGCGGCAGGATGATCTTGCGCATCTGCTGCCAATAGCTCAAGCCGATCGATTCCGCGCCTTCGTATTGACCCCGGGGTATGGATTGCAAACCGCCCCTGACCGTTTCGGCGATATAGGCCGCGGCGAACAGGATAATGGCGATCTGGGCGCGTAACAGCTTGTCGATGCTGAAGCCTTCGGGCAGGAACAAGGGCAGCATGACGGACGACATGAACAATAGGCTGATCAGCGGCACGCCGCGGATCAGTTCAATATAGACGACACACAGCGCCTTCACGGCCGGCATATGCGAACGCCTGCCCAGCGCCAGCAGCAAGCCCAGGGGAAAGGCGAAGGCAATACCGAAGGTCGCCAGGATCAGTGTCAGCGGCAAGCCGCCCCAACGGTCGTTTTCGACATGGCTTAGGCCGAACACCCCGCCCCACATCAGTATCGCCACGGCAACCAATGCGGCGAGCCAGATCAGGCCCAGATATGGCTTCCAGAAACGCCGCATGCAGCTGCACACGATAACGGCAATAAGAATGACGCTGGCCAGCAAGGGACGCCATTGCTCGTCGTAGGGATAGACGCCGAACAAGATAAGGCGATGCTTTTCAGCGATGAAGGCCCAGCACGCCCCCCCGGATTCGCGGCATTCCTGTGCATTGGTGGCATCGAAATTGGCGCGGATGAACAGCCAGTCGACCAGCGCCGGCACCGCCATCAGCAAGAGCCATAGCACCAGCACGGTCAACAAGGTGTTCAGCGGCGAGGAAAACAGGCTGGCGCGCATCCAGCCCCACACCCCCGTGTGTATTGGCGGAGGACCGGCTTCCGGGGCGGCAACGGTTCGTGCCATTCAACGCTCCACCAGCGCAATGCGCTTGTTATACCAATTCATGAAGACGGAAATGGACAGGCTTACGGTCAGGTAGGCGGCCATGATGATCAGGATGCCTTCGATGGCCTGGCCTGTTTGATTCAATGTGGTGTTGACCACGGAAACAATGTCCGGATAGCCAATGGCCACCGCCAGGGAGCTGTTCTTGGTCAGGTTCAGGTATTGGCTGGTCATGGGCGGCACGATGACGCGCAAAGCCTGCGGCAGGATGACCAGGCGCAGCATGCGTCCGCGCGGCAAGCCAATGGCGGCGGCGGCTTCCCATTGACCCTGGTTGACCGCCTGTATGCCGGATCGCACGACCTCGGCCACGAAGGCCGAGGTATAGATAATGAGCCCTGCCAATAGCGCCGCAAATTCCGGCGTCATGGTCAGCCCACCGACAAAATTGAAGCCTTTGAGTTCAGGCATTTCCAGCGCCAGCGGCGCGCCGCCCAGCAACCACGCCAATATGGGCAGGATGACGATCAGGCCGGCGGCCCAGCGACCCAGCGGAAATATCCTGCCGGTCGCCTCCTGGCGCTTTTTCGCCCAATGCCCCAGTACGATAATGGCCACAATCGCCAACGCCAGGCCGCCCAGTATCCAGTCCAATCCGTCGCCTTGCAGCGCGGGCAGCTTCAGGCCGCGGTTCGAGATGAAGACCCCGGTGACGGGATTGAGCGCCTGGCGCGGGCCAGGCATGACTTCGGTGATGATGGCATACCAGAAGAAGAGCTGCAGCAACAGCGGTATGTTGCGCATGATTTCCACATAGGCGCCGGCCACGCGCGACACGAGCCAATTCTTGGACAGCCGGGCGATCCCAAGCAAAGTCCCCAGCAAGGTCGCGACAACGATGCCGATGATCGATACGCGCAGTGTATTCAGGATGCCGACCCAGATTGCCCGTGCGTAAGTGTCGGCGGGCGTGTAGGCGATGACAGATTCGCCTATGGCAAACCCCGCTTCGCGGCCAAGGAAGCCAAAGCCGGTCGAAATATTGCGTACTGCCAGGTTGTGCAGGGTATTGGACACCAGGAACCAGACGCCGAAGCCGACGATACCCAGGATCAGCACCTGATAGACCAGCGAACGCGTGCCAGGGTCATTCCATGACAAGCGTCGCTTGGGCGGTCTGGACGGAGGGGAGTTGTTAGCCATAGATATCGCGGGGATCGGGAAGGCCGCGCCTTCCTTGGGAGCGAAGGCCGGACAGCGTTGCAGTTGCCCGGCCTTCGCTTGCCGTATGCCGGCCTTGCGCCTTAACGGATGGGCCAGCCGTACATCAGGCCACCGTCGCGCCATTGCGCATTCAGGCCGCGCTCCAGTTTCATGGCCGAGCTCATGCCGATGTTGCGCTCGAACGATTCACCGTAGTTGCCCACCTGCTTGATGATGTTATAGCCCCATTTGTTGTCCAGCCCCAGGCCTTTGCCCATTTCGCCTGTGACGCCCAGGATGCGCTGGATGTTGGGATTGGGGCTTTTGGCCATTTCGTCCACATTCTTGGAGGTGATGCCGTATTCTTCGGCTTCAAGCATCGTGTTCAGCACCCAGCGCACCACCATGAACCATGGGTCGTCGCCCTGGCGCACCATCGGGCCCAAAGGTTCCTTGGAGAAGTCTTCCGGCAGGATGATGTGGTCATCCGGCGTGCTTAACGTGGAGCGTATGGTCGCCAGGCCGGATTTGTCAGTGGTGTAAGCGTCGCAGCGGCCGGCCACGTAGGAACGCATGGCCTCGTCCGGGCTATTGATGACCACGGGCTTGAATTCCAGCTTGTTGGCGCGGAACCAGTCGGCCAGGTTCAGTTCAGTGGTGGTGCCCGGTTGCACGCAAATGGCGGCGCCGCCCAGTTCCTTGGCACTTTTCACGCCCAGGTTCTTGCTGACCATGACGCCCTGGCTATCGTAGTAGTTGATGCCCGTGCTCATCAGCCCCAGGGTGGTGTCGCGCGTCATGGTGGCGGTGGTATTGCGGGTCAGCACGTCGATTTCACCCGACTGCAGGGCGGTGAAGCGCTGCTGGGTCGTAACGGCGGTTGCCTTGTATTTTGTTGCATCGCCAAATACCATGGCTGCAATGCCGCGGCAGACATCGACATCGATGCCTGTCCATTGGCCCTTGCTGTCGGCGATGGAAAACCCGGGCAGCCCAGTATGGAAGCCGCACTGTACAAACCCTTTTTTCTTGACCGCATCAAAGGTCTCGCCCGCATGGCTCGCGGTGGCGACGAACATCAGCGAAGCACCCAGAACTGCCGCTTTGAACAACTTCATGAATACACCCCTTCCCTGAATATGTGATTGGATGAGACGGCATACAATCGCGATTGCACCCGTTTGCGTTGGCATCGTAGCGCTGCAAAATCATTTAAAACATGGGGGATATCCCTTGCGACATGTTCTGCAACGACTGGATATATCAGCTTGCAACCGTCCCGCTCTTTCGCCAAAAAAGGCCCTGCTTTGCTTTATCATTGCGCGTAGGGCCGACGCCAGGGCCATGTCAACCTAACATCTGTCTATGATCGAATTTCAGCACGTCTTCAAATCGTATGGGCGCGGACGAAATATCCTGGCGGACATTAATTTCCGCGTCGAACCAGGGGAATTCATTTTCGTATCAGGCCCTTCCGGTGCGGGCAAGTCCACGCTGCTGAAACTCATAGGCGGCCTGGAGCCGCCCAGCCGCGGGTCCGTACACGTCAATGGCCACCGCATCGATAAAATGCCGGGCCGTGCCAGACCTTACCTGCGGCGCGCCGTGGGCGTCATTCTGCAGGACACACATTTGCTGTACGACCGCAACGCGGTCAATAATGTATTGCTGCCCCTGGCCGTGATCGGGCTGGATACCGCGCAGGCCAGCACCCGGGCGCGCGCCGCCATGGAGAAAGTCGGCCTGTCCGGCAAGGAAGACCTCAATCCGGTCGAAATGTCGGGCGGCGAACAGCAGCGCCTGGCCATTGCCCGCGCCATCGTCAACCGGCCCGCCATCCTGATCGCCGACGAACCCACTGCCAACCTGGACGAAGAAAGCGCCCGCAAGATCATGGAAGTATTTCGCGATTTCAACCGGGTCGGGGTCACCACCCTGATC
This sequence comes from Pseudomonadota bacterium, assembly GCA_023389535.1. GTDB lineage: Bacteria > Pseudomonadota > Gammaproteobacteria > Burkholderiales > Burkholderiaceae_B > UBA6240. The sequence continues at coordinate 327 of JAEWEH010000494.1, read as the reverse complement.
GCTTCGCACGATCGCGCCTTGATGGCATCGTACGCTTCGCGCACGCTACGGATCGAAGCCGGCCGCTTCAGCGACATCCCGGGGGTGGCGGCATGAAGCGCTGGCTGCGGCAACATCGCTATGCACTGCGGGTCGCGCTGCGCCGACTGCTGCAGCACCCGTTTTCCTCATTGGCGAATATCCTGGTCATCAGCCTTACGCTGACCATACCAATCATCGCCGCGTCCGTCCTCGTGTCGGCGCAACCCGTCGTCAAACAGATACCCGTCACGCCCGAGATCACGCTGTTCATGAACCCGTCTTCCTCGACGGAACGGGCGACGCAAC
>JAEWEH010000424.1 GCA_023389535.1 Pseudomonadota bacterium | reverse complement strand
GTGCACCCCGGCGGCGCCGGCCTCGATCATTGCCTTCATGAGTTCAAAGGCGTTCAACACCCCGCCGAAGCCGGCTTCAGCGTCGGCGACGATGGGCGCGAAGTAGTCCAGGTAGTCGGCATCACCGGGATTGCGGCCTTCCATCCATTGGATCTGGTCGCAGCGGGTCAATGCGTTGTTGATGCGGCGCACGACTTGCGGCACCGAATTGGCGGGGTACAGCGACTGGTCCGGGTACATTTCGCCCGCGCCGTTGGCGTCGCCAGCGACTTGCCAGCCAGAAAGATAAATGGCTTTCAGCCCGGCCTTGACTTGCTGCATGGCCTGGTTTCCCGTCAGCGCCCCCAAGGAATTGACAAAGGGTTCGGTATGCAACAAGTTCCATAATTTTTCAGCGCCCCGGCGCGCCAGGGTGTGCTCCACCATGACGGAGCCGCGCAGGCGCACGACGTCTTCGGCGCCATAGCCTCGCTTGATGCCCTGCCAGCGCGGGTCCTCGGCCCAGTTGCGCTGCAAATTGCGGATTTCGGTTTCTCGTTGGCTCATGATGCGTTTCCTTTCAAGGTTGTTGGATGGATGAGTCGAAGAAATCAGTGAGAGAAAGTCTACGCCTTTGTTGCAGAGCAAATGCCACTTATGTCTTATATAAGACAATTTATTTTTTTCTTAATAATCAACAATATGAAAAATATATTCCACAATATAAAACGTATTTTTCCTTGATGAAACGCGTTATCGTGCATCGCAACAAGCGCTTCTCACAATGCGCAATGTGGCTTTCACAATACGGAAAGCGGTGTGTCGGTTGTACAATGGAGCATCTGCATCCGCCTTTCGTCTTTTTGCCTTGGTTATGCCTCAAGCCCCTCTTGCGCAGGCGCCACTGGGCCGCAGCACTGTCTATCCGGACAGCTACGACCCCAGCCTGCTCTTTCCTATTGACCGCGAACACAATCGCGCTGCGCTAGATCTGCCCAACGGGTGGCATGGCGCCGACATCTGGAATGCCTATGAGCTGTCCTGGCTCAACGCCAAGGGCAAGCCGATGGTGGCCCTGGCGCGCTTTACGTTTCCCTGCAACAGCCCGCGCTTGATCGAGTCCAAATCTTTCAAGCTGTACTTGAACTCCTTCACCGAGACTCGATACAACAGCGGCGCAGACCTGCAAGCCATTTTGGCCCGGGACCTGGGCGAGGCCTGCGGCGCGCAAGTCAATGTGGAGCTGGAAACGGGCATGCGCGACACGTTGACGTGCCGGCCATTGGAAGGCATCTGCATCGACGATGCGGACATCGAAATTTCGCAGTATGAGCCGGCGCCCGGGCTCTTGCGCCTGGTGGAGGGCGGAGAAAATGTCTCTGAAACCCTGGTTTCCGAGTTGCTGAAATCAAATTGCCCTGTAACCGGCCAGCCGGATTGGGGCAGTGTGCAAATTCGATATACCGGCCCACAGATAGACCGCCACGCCTTGCTGCGCTATATCGTGTCCTTGCGGCGCCATACAGAATTCCACGAACACTGCGTGGAAAAAATGTACTGCGACATCCAGGCGGCGTGCCAGCCGCAGTCCCTGCTGGTCTATGCCCGCTACACGCGGCGTGGCGGCCTGGATATCAATCCCTGGCGCAGCAGCGAACGCGACCAGGTCAGCGTAGCGCGCACGCCCAGGCAGTAGCAGCGAAGCAGGCCAAGCGACCAGCTTGACCGTAGTGATCGAAGCATAGCCGGACTGGCGGCGGACGCTTTTAATGCCGGTCGGATTTGTCCCGTATTTCGGGCCAGGCACGACGCAGGTAATAGCACATGGACCAGACCGTCAGTACGGCGGCGATGATGATCAGCCATTCCCCGATGTGGTCCAGGGGCAGTCCATACAAAGGCCGCCAATACAGCAGACAGGGGATGGCCACCATCTGGGCGGCGGTCTTGAATTTCCCCAGCCAATGGACCGCGACACTGCCGCTGGCGCCGATTTTCGCCATCCATTCGCGCAAGGCGGAAATGGTGATTTCACGCCCTATGATGATGAGTGCGATGAAGGAATCGACCCGGCTCAGATCCAATAGGATGAGCAACGCCGCGCTGACCATCAGCTTGTCGGCCACCGGGTCCAGAAAGGCGCCGAAGGAAGAAGTCTGGTTCCAGCGCCGCGCCAGCCAACCGTCGAACCAATCCGTCAGCGCCGCGATGATAAAGGCCGCGGCAGCCACCGTATCGCGCACCGGCACCGATATCCACGAGGACGGGATATAAAACAGTGCCACCAGAAGCGGGATCATGGCGATGCGCAGCCATGTCAGGGCGATGGGAAGGTTCATAGGCATAAGATGAATACTACCCTATCGCAGCGCCCGATAGATGCGTTCGGCCAATTCTTCGGAAATTCCCTGCACGGAGCGCAGGTCGTCGATACTGGCATCCACAACACCGGAAAATCCGCCAAAACGGGCCAGCAGCCTTTGGCGGCGCCGAGCCCCTATGCCTTCTATTTCCTCCAGGCGCGACACGTTGCGCGCTTTGGCGCGCTGCGCGCGCATGCCGGTAATGGCAAAACGGTGCGCCTCGTCGCGGACCTGCGCGACCAGCATCAGCGCCGGCGACTCGATACCCAGGGCAGCCGGCGGCCTTTCATCCGCAAAAATCAGGGTCTCCAGGCCAACTTTGCGGCCCTCGCCCTTGGCGACGCCGACAATGACGTGTGTGTCCAGCCCTAGTTCCACAAACACCTGGCGCGCGACCTCGACCTGCCCCTTGCCGCCATCGATCAGCACGATCGTGGGCAGCTCGGCAAGCCCGTCGGCGACGCGGCCGAAACGGCGCGTCAGGACCTGTCGCATGGCCGCGTAATCATCGCCCGGCGTAATGCCGGCGATGTTGTAGCGGCGATAC
>JAEWEH010000382.1 GCA_023389535.1 Pseudomonadota bacterium | reverse complement strand
TAGCAACAGGCCGCCCCAGCCCGCTCCGACATCCAGGAAGCGCTCGCCGGCATTCAGCCGCAGCTTGCGGCAAATATGGTCGAGCTTGGCTTCCTGCGCCTCGGCCAGGGTCGTCTCGGGTGTCTTGAAGTAAGCGCAGGAATAGACCCTGCGCGGATCCAGCCATAAAGCGTAGAAATCGTCGGATAGGTCGTAGTGGAACTGAATCTGGCGCGCATCGCGGTCTATGGAGTGACGCCATACCGATACCAGGCGTCGGATCAGCTCCGTCAGCCTGCCCACGCGCGCCGCCTCGATGGGCGAACCGGGCAGTATCGAGGCCGCCAGGCGCATCAAGTCGCGCATGGAACCTTCGACGTCGAACTTGCCTTCGACATAGTCTTCGCCCAGCGAGCCCACCTGGCCCGACGCGAGGTGCGCCAGCGTGGAACGATCTTTGATGATGAGCCTGACCGCCGCATTCGCGGCCCCTGCTTTCTGGCCATCCGGCAATGTCAATTGCACGGGCACTGGCAACGATTCCAACTTCGTTTCAACGACAGACAAGATCGAACTCAAGGCCGACTCCCTATTGTGAAATGCAGTGAATAAATAGTGCCACACATTCTGGAAGAAAGGAAAGAACCTGCCTCCAGGCGTGCTAAGATGCCTCCAGATTGTATAGTCATGGACCGGCCGCCTCATGCTGCGCAGCCGCGTCATCCCCCTCCCCGTCGATGCCTCCTCCTGAACATAGCTCCCTGAACGTCATTCCGCGCTGGCTCATATTGATGGGTTTGCTGACAGCGTTGGGGCCGCTGGCCATCGACATGTATCTGCCGGCGTTTCCCGCCATCGTCGCCGGGCTGGGCGCCACGCAAGGAGACATAGAGCGCACCTTGGCCGGGTATTTGTTCGGGCTGGCGCTTGCACAGTTATTCTACGGCCCCTTCGCCGACCGTTATGGGCGCAAGCGGCCGCTGCTGCTGGGTCTGGCCATCTTTACCGTCTCGTCCATCGCCTGCGGGCTGACCAGCGATATCGAACACCTGACCCTATGGCGCATCGCCCAGGCCTTTGGCGGCGCCGCCGGCATCGTCATACCGCGTGCTGTCATCCGCGATAACTTCGACACCCGCGACGCGTCCAAGGCGCTATCGCTGCTGATGCTGGTGATGGGCGTGACGCCCATACTGGCCCCCATACTCGGGGGCCAAGTGCTGGCATTCGGCAGTTGGCGCGGCATCTTCGCCATCATGGCCGCATGCGGCGCCATGCTGTTCATCGCCGTGGCATGGACCATGCGCGAAACCCTGCATCGCGACAAAGTCATACCCTTGGGCCTGGGCATCATCGCCAGCAACTATTCGGGCTTGCTGCGCCACAAGCGCTTCCTGTGCTATACCCTGGCGGGCGGCTTCGGTTCGGCGGGCATGTTCGCCTACATCGCCGGCTCGCCCCGGGTATTCATCGACCTGTTTCAGGTGGACCCCAAGTATTTCGGCTTCCTGTTCGGCATCAATGCCGCGGCGCTGATCTGCACATCGCAGATCAGCGCTCGGCTGCTCAACCGCCTTACACCGGAAACGTTGCTGAAAAGGGCCCAGGTCACACTGGTCGGCATGACCCTGCTTGCTGTGGTCCTGACCTTGTCCGGCGCCATCACCCTGACCTGGCTGATGGTCTGCCTGGTGGGGTTCATGGCCAGCCAGGGTTTTGTCAATCCCAATTCGGCCGCGCTTGCGCTGCGCGAACAGGGCCACAGGCTGGGCGTGGCATCGGCGCTGATGGGCACCTTGCAAATGCTGTGCGGAGCGCTGTCCGGACTTGCCGTCAGCGCCTGGCAGTCGGATACGCCGCTGCCCCTGACCGGCATGCTTGCCCTTTGCGCCTGCCTGTCGTGGCTATTTGGACGCATGGCCCTTAAAGCCGCTTGATCTTGCAGGCATTTCCGTATTAGAATGACAGGCTTTACGAATGCAGGGCTAGTGCTTTTTGCCGCATTGGGCGGTTGCTTGCAACAGCGTTAAGTGACCAGCGTTAAGTGACAGCGCTAAGTGATACCTAGCGGTACATGGCTGTACACTGACGCGCAGTATGCCAACAGCGTACGCCGATGGTCGCAGCAAGCCAGCGTTGGCAGCATTAGCCGAAGATACAAACTGGAAGCATCCAGTCAATTACTAAAGGGGTATTACCATGGCACGAGTCTGCCAAGTTACCGGCAAAGGCCCAATGGTGGGCAACAACGTTTCGCACGCGAACAACAAGACCAAGCGTCGCTTTCTCCCTAACTTGCAATCGCGCCGTTTCTGGGTTGAAAGCGAAAACCGCTGGGTTCGCCTGCGCGTTTCGGCCAACGCGCTTCGCACTATCGACAAGAACGGCATCGATTCCGTCTTGGCCGACCTGCGCGCCCGCGGCGAACTGGCTTAAGCCGCGCTGCTACCCTAACCTCTTCAGGAGTTCAACATGGCAAAAGGCATCCGCGAGAAAATCAAACTCGAATCCACCGCCGGCACCGGTCACTTCTACACGACCACCAAGAACAAGCGCAACATGCCCGAAAAAATGCTGATCAAGAAATTTGATCCCGTTGCACGCAAGCACGTTGACTACAAGGAAACCAAGCTGCGCTAAGACCAGCTTGGCCGCTGCAGCGCCCCGGCTACTGCCCCGGCCGGCCATGCCAGCGAACCTTTTGAAAACCCTGCTTCGGCAGGGTTTTGTCGTTGGAGCGCCAGATAGCCCGAATGCAGGAAAAGGAGGATGAAATGCCCCCACGCTGCACCTGCGGTCGGCTGCTCTCCAAGGGGGTGCTTTTTGCATCCTATAATGTATGGTTTGCTCCATTACCTCTTCACATACGAATCCCATGCAGGAACGCTACAGCCCCAACGACGTCGAACAGGCCTCCCACCAGAACTGGCAGGCGCGCGATGCATACCGTGTAACCGAAGACGCCAAGGCGGCGGACGGCTCTCCCAAGCCGAAGTTCTATGCATGTTCGATGCTGCCCTATCCCAGCGGCAAGCTGCATATGGGGCATGTGCGCAACTACACCATCAACGACATGATGGCCCGCCAGTTGCGCATGCGGGGCTACAACGTGTTGATGCCCATGGGCTGGGATGCCTTCGGCATGCCCGCCGAAAACGCCGCCATCAAATCACGCGTGCCGCCCGCCAAATGGACGTACGACAACATCGCCTACATGAAGAAGCAGATGCAGGCGATGGGTCTGGCCATAGACTGGTCGCGCGAAATGTGCGCCTGCGACCCGAAATATTACAAATGGAACCAGTGGCTGTTCCTGAAGATGCTGGAAAAAGGCATTGCCTACCGCAAGACACAAGTGGTCAATTGGGATCCGGTGGACCAAACGGTATTGGCCAACGAGCAAGTGATTGACGGCCGCGGCTGGCGCTCCGGTGCCTTGGTGGAAAAACGCGAGATCCCGGGTTACTACCTGCGCATCACGGACTATGCCGAAGAACTGCTGGACCAGGTGCAGAACGGCCTGCCCGGCTGGCCCGAACGCGTACGCCTGATGCAGGAAAACTGGATAGGGAAAAGCCAGGGCGTGCGCTTCGCGTTCACGCACGATATTCGCGATGATGCCGGCGCGCTGATCCAAGATGGCCGCATGTATGTGTTTACCACGCGGGCGGACACGATCATGGGCGTGACCTTTTGCGCCGTAGCGCCCGAGCACCCGCTCGCAATGCATGCGGCGCAAGGCAATCCCCAGCTTGCCGAGTTCATTGAAGCCTGCAAGCAGGGTGGCACCACCGAGGCTGAACTGGCCACGCGCGAAAAGGAAGGCATGCCCACCGGCCTGTCGGTGACACATCCGCTGACGGGCGCAGCCGTGCCCGTCTGGGTCGGAAACTACGTGCTCATGACCTACGGAGATGGCGCCGTCATGGGGGTTCCCGCGCACGACGAACGCGACTTCGCCTTCGCGCAAAAATACTCCCTGCCCATCCGCGATGTCATCGCCGCTGCCGGCAAACAGTATTCGACCGAGCAATGGCAGGACTGGTACGGCGACAAGCAAGTCGGCCGCACGGTAAATTCGGGCAAGTACGACGGCTTGAGCACCGCAGAGGCCATCGACGCCGTTGCCGCCGATCTGGCCGAAAAGGGCCTGGGCGAGAAACAGACCACCTGGCGCCTGCGCGACTGGGGCATCTCGCGCCAGCGCTATTGGGGCACCCCGATTCCCATCATTCATTGTCAGCATTGCGGCCCGGTACCCGTGCCCGAGCAAGATCTTCCCGTGGTTCTGCCGGACGATCTGATCCCGGACGGCAGCGGCAATCCGCTGAACAAGCACGAAGCATTCCTTTCCTGCCACTGCCCCAAATGCGGCGCTGCGGCGCGTCGGGAAACGGACACCATGGACACTTTCGTGGATTCGTCCTGGTATTTCATGCGCTATACCTCGCCGGACAACGACCAGGCCATGGTTGACGGGCGCAATGATTACTGGATGCCGATGGACCAGTACATCGGCGGGATCGAACACGCTGTACTGCACTTGCTGTATGCACGCTTCTGGACGCGCGTCATGCGCGACCTGGGCCTCGTCAAGTTCAGTGAACCCTTCACACGCCTGCTGTGCCAGGGCATGGTGTTGAATCACATCTATTCCCGCAAGAACGCTCAGGGCGGCGTGGAATACTTCTGGCCAGAAGAAGTCGAGAACATCTACGACGCCAAGGGCGCCATCGTAGGCGCCAAGCTGCTGACGGACGGCAGCCCGGTCCAGTATGGCGGCATAGGCACGATGTCCAAGTCCAAGAACAATGGCGTGGATCCGCAGTCGTTGATCGACTCCATGGGCGCCGACACCGCGCGCTTGTTCGTCATGTTCGCCAGCCCGCCGGAACAGACACTGGAATGGTCGGACTCTGGCGTAGAAGGGGCAAACCGTTATCTGCGCCGCCTATGGGCCTTCTGCCATGCACGCCAGGCCGCCGTCGCGGGCGCGCATGCCGCCCAACCGGATTGGACCAGCGCCGACGAGGCGTCCAAGGCCTTGCGCCGTGAAGTCCACGCCCTGCTCAAGCAGGCGGACTACGACTATCAGCGCATCCAGTACAACACCGTCGTCTCGACCTGCATGAAGATGCTCAACGCCCTGGAATCCGCGGCGCTGCCCGATACACCGATTGCCCATTGCGCGCTGGCGGAAACCTTGTCGATTCTGCTGCGGGTACTGTATCCGGTGGTGCCGCATATCACCTGGCAGCTGTGGCGGGACCTGGGCTACGACCAGGCCCACGGGGACTTGCTGGATGCGCCCTGGCCCGCTGTGGACGAGGCCGCGCTGATTGCGGACGAAATCGAACTGATGCTGCAAGTCAATGGCAAGCTGCGTGGCGCGATCAAGGTGCCGCATGGGGCGCCCAAGCAAGACATTGAACAGGCCGCCGCTCAGCACGAAGCCGCCATCCGCTTCCTCGAGGGCCGTCCTGCCAAGCGTGTCATTGTGGTACCGGGTAAACTGGTCAACGTTGTCGGATAAGCCTGGAACATGCGCAGCCCTATGCCCACTTTCTTTCCCATTGCCCGCTCTACGCAACCTTCCTGGCGCGGGCTGGTCTGCATTGCGCTGTGCCTGTTGCTGGTGTCCTGCGGCTTTCACCTGAAGGGCGTATCGCCGTTGCCCTTCACTACGCTGTATACCAATATCGAGGACAACTCCGCCTTCGGCGCCGACCTGCGACGCGCCATCACGGCCAGTTCGCCGGGAACCCGCTTTGTCGCCGAGCCCGGCCAGGCAGAAGCCAGGCTCACCCGAGTGTCCAGCTCGCAATTGTTGCGCGAGCTCACCATTGATGCGCAAGGCCGGGTCGAAGAATATGAATTGACGCTGGAATTCATTTTCCAGCTTACCGATGCCAAAGGGCACGTCATCCTGCCGCCCACTACTTTGCGGGCCGTGCGCGAACTTCCCTACGATGACTCCATCGTACAGGCCAAGCAAGGGGAAATCGCCACCGTCTTCCAGCAGATGCAGAAGTCACTGATCGACCGCATTGTGCGCCTGCTGTCCTCTCCCGATGTGCATCAGTCCTTCGAGAACGCCGAAAATCTGCCCGTGGACGAAACGTCCGAAGCCGGAGCCGGGTCGGCCCCGCCCAAGGCCCCCACGCCCTGGGGCGCACCGCGCATCGGGTCGGGCGCGGGCTCGTACTAGGGCCAGTCGGCACCGGAAGACCCATGGGACGCCGCCTGGACGCCGATGGCCTTGCAAGCCAACTGGAAAAAGCGCCAACCAGCCTGGACAACCTCTATGTAGTGTCGGGCGATGAACCGCTGCTTGTCATTGAAAGCTGCGACGCGCTGCGTGCCGCAGCGGCCCGGGCGGGCTATGCCGAACGGGTCAGCCTGATCCTGGACGCCCGCAGCGACTGGTCGGCAGTCATCGGTGCGACGCAAAACGTTTCCCTGTTCGGCGATCGTCGTCTGGTCGACCTCGCCATCCCGACGGGCAAGCCCGGCAAGACCGGCGGCGACACCCTGCTGCGCCTGGCAGACATGGCGGGCAGCGGCGGGCTGGCCGACACGCTCGTCATGGTGAATCTGCCCAGGCTGGACAAGGCCACGCGCAATACAAAATGGGCGCAGGCGCTGTTCGACGCCGCCACTTCCATCGATATCGCGAGCATCGAACGTGCTGCCCTGCCTCGCTGGATCGCGCAGCGCCTGGCTCGGCAAGATCAACAACTG
>JAEWEH010000372.1 GCA_023389535.1 Pseudomonadota bacterium | reverse complement strand
ACCCTGCACCGGGAGGCCGACGGCAGCGACACGCTGATGGTGAAGGGCGCGCCGGAACGTGTGCTGGCCATGTGCTCGCACCAATTCTCGACTGCCGGCACAGTGCCGCTCGATGCGGCATATTGGCATGATGCGGTGAATCTCGCCGGCTCGGCAGGTGAGCGTGTGCTCGGCTTTGCTTGGCGCAAGCGCGAGACATGCTCCGGGCGACTAGGTTTTTCGGAAGTGCAGGGCCTCACCTTCCTGGGGCTGGTCGGCTTCATCGACCCTCCACGAACCGAAGCCGTCAAAGCTGTCGCCGACTGCTGCTCGGCCGGGATAGCCGTCAAAATGATTACCGGGGATCATGCTGCGACCGCGGCCGCGATCGCCACCCAATTGGGTTTAGGGGATCGGCCGGAAGTGGTCACTGGAGCGCAACTGGACACGGTGGCGGATTCCGAACTCCCAGGCATCGTTGATCGGGCCACAGTGTTCGCCCGTACCAGCCCCGAACACAAGTTGCGTGTCGTGCGCGCATTGCAGTCCCGGGGGGCCGTCGTAGCGATGACGGGCGACGGGGTCAACGACGCCCCTTCTTTAAAGCAGGCTGACGTGGGCATTGCCATGGGCCACAAAGGGACCGAGGCGGCCAAGGATGCCGCCGAAGTCGTCCTGGCGGACGACAACTTCGCTTCCATCGTTGCCGCGGTGCACGAGGGCCGCACAGTGTATGACAACATCCGCAAGGTCATTGCCTGGACGATACCCACGAATGGGGGCGAGGCACTGGCGATCGTCGTGGCGCTATTCCTGGGCATGACGCTACCCATGACAGCCGCGCAAATCCTATGGGTGAATTTGGTGCTGACCATTACGCTTGGGCTGGTGCTGGCGTTCGAACCCCCCGAACCCGGCGTCATGACGCGCGCACCGCGGCGGGCCAACGCCCCGCTGCTGACCTCATTCATGTTGTGGCGCATCGGCTTCGTGGCCCTGCTTTTCGTCGCTGCCGTCATCAGCGTATTCACCTGGGCGCTGGAACGCGGGCTTGACGTGGCGACAGCCCGTACTATGGTGGTCAATACCTTATGCGTTCTGGAAATTTTTTACCTTTTCAGCTTACGCTATCTGCACGGTCCCTCGTTTTCGCTGCAAGGTTTGAAAGGAACCCCACCCGTGCTTGCCGCAGTGGCCGCTGTGCTTGTCGCGCAGCTTATGTTCACCTATACGCCCTGGATGCAGCAGCTATTCGACACGCGCGCCGTTCCGCTGCTTGAGGGTTTGGTGATTCTCGGTTGCGGCGTAATGCTCCTTGTCGTTCTGGAATTGGAGAAGGCACTGTTGCGCAGGCTGGGCTGGTTTGATGAACTGCAGGCCCGACGCTCGCCGGACGGCCGCCAGGATTGAATTGCGCACGCTGCATTGACCAAAGTCAACTTCGCAAGTTCTTGCTGGTTCAAAATAGTATTTCCAGCCTGGGACAGTGTGCGTCTGGCGTCGTCCAGGAGCGCCTCGGTAACGGGCGCGGGGTCGTATCCCCGGTCTTGCACATAGATATGGAGATATTCGATCACATAAACCAGTATCAGCGCGGCCCCCCGGCTTTTCGCCATGCGCGCGGCTTCGTCCGCTGCGCGCATGGCGATGGAACTGCTATCGATCGCCAGCATGACCCTCGAATACATCCTCTTCCCCTCTCGTGAAGGGCGCAAGTCCTGCACGCTTTTTGAATTCGTCAACTGATGATCAGCATCTTTCTGCCGCCGTCGCCGGACCTCTTGAGCAATGTGAGGCCTGCGACGCCGTTAAGCCGGCTCGGAAGGCAAAGAGCCCGCTTTCTGCGGAACCAGCAACACCGGCCGGGTGGATATCCTGACAAACGCTTCCGCGACACTGCCTGCTACGGCTCCAGGGAATTGAATGAATCGCACCGGGCAACGGCCAGGCGCGGATCCTGCGTTGAGCGAACTTTGAAGAGGTCTGCTCGCCTTGCGCGGATGTGTTAAGCGTACGCTTCCAGTCGGCCGCAGTATTGATCGATATCAACAAGGATGCGCCCGGCAACTTCCCAAGCCCAAAGCGTACACTCGTCGCTTTGACTAACGCGTTGACAATAATCAAAATCCGCGCTGCCTATCGGCGTAATCTGGTGACGTTGCCCTTCACATCAAGGAGAACGTCATGCTTGTTCGCATCGCTGTACATCTGGATCGCGACGACGGCTGCGAACGTCGTTTGCGCGCGGCCGCCCAGTTGGCATCAGACCATAAGGCCGAGCTGCTGGGTATATACGCCAGCTACTTCCCCATGTCCTTCTATGATGAGGCCGGCGTGCCGAAGGAGGTCTACACGATAGTCCGCGCAAAGCTTGCCGAGGAAGAAGAGAAAGTACGGGCGCTGTTCGAAAAGACCGCCGCATCAGCCGATATTCGCGGCCGCTGGCGGGCGCCCAAGGGACGAATAGACCGGATATTGGCGTTGCACGCGCGCTTCTGCGATTTGCTTGTCATGGGGCAGGAAAACCCCGGCTCATCCAACGCACAGCCGTTTCCGAATCTGGCCGAAACAGTCATCATGGCGGCAGGCCGGCCCGTGCTGTTGATTCCATATATTGGCGATACCTATTCGCCGATAGGACGTAACGTCTTGTTTTGCTGGGACTACCGGCGCGAGGCGGCGCGCGCCTTTGCGGATGCGCGGCCTATATTGGAAGAATGCGAAAGCCTGGTCATTTTAACGGTGGACGATCATGCGGACAATACTGATGGCAATGGCATAGACCCGCAGGATTTTTCCACTTACTGCGAGCTGCGCCGTTACCCCGTGCCGAAAGAAGTCAAGCGCATGAGCCAGAACGTGGGTGTAGGTAACGCGATATTGAACGCCGCGACCGACCATGGCAGCGATTTGATCGTCATGGGTGCATATGGCCACAGCCGGCTACGGGAATGGGTCATGGGAGGAGCGTCAAAAACGCTGATCGAGACAATGACGGTACCGGTCCTGTTTTCGCATTAGCGTGCATCTATTCGGCCCCACGCTCCATCCGTCGCCATGCCGTTAAATGGAAACTACTTCGACACAGGAGGCGCTTCCAGCTTATCGGCATACTTCATCATGATGTCACCCATGGCGCGCATCATTTCGCCATGCATCTGCATCATGACTTTGGCGTTGGCCCCTTCCTGCATAAAAGCCCCCATCATGGGGCAATCGCCCGGCATGCCATACCCCATCATGCCGGGCCCCATCATGCCGCCTCTACCCTGGCGAGACATCATACGGCCAGTCCGCTCCATATTTTCATCCTGCATCATGCGCGGTGGCTGACGCGCCGCGGCTGAATCGTCACTGTTGTATGG
>JAEWEH010000336.1 GCA_023389535.1 Pseudomonadota bacterium | reverse complement strand
CGGTCCGAGTGCTGGCGATTGAGAATTTCCGCGGCCGTGACATTGAAACGCTGCATGTCATCAGCCGGCAGGTAGATGCGGCCGCGGCGCGCATCGTCGCCCACGTCCCGGATGATATTGGTCATTTGAAACGCCAGGCCCAGTTTCTCCGCATAAACCAGGGTTTCGGGCCGCGTGTAGCCGAAAATGGCGGCCGACAGTTCACCCACGACACCTGCGGCATGCCAGCAATATTTACGCAAGCTCGGCCAGTCGGCATAGCGGCTTTGATCCAGGTCCATTTCCATGCCTTCGACCACCGCATACAGGTGGTCGGCGCTCAAGCCGTACGTCCGCACATGGGGCGCCAGCGCTTGCATGACGGGGTGTTCGGCGTGGCCGGCGTAAAGCTGTTCTATCTGGGTCCGCCACCAAGCCAGTTTCATGCGGGCGACGGAGACCTCGGTGCATTCGTCCACGACATCGTCGACCTCGCGGCAGAAGGCGTACAAGGCGGTGATCGCCCGGCGCCGCTCGGGCGGCAGGAACAGGAAAGCATAATAAAAGCTTGATCCGCTTTGGGCGGCCTTGTTCTGGCAGTATTCGTCAGGGCTCATGCGTGTAGGGGCGGGACGGAGTCGGATTCGGTTCGCGGCAATACGGTTAGCGTGGGGGCGACGATGGACCGGGCTAGCCCAGCGCGCGCCACAAAAGGATCAGCCAATCGCTTTTCTTCAGCGTCGGGCGGTGAAAGAATATGTCATAGTGTAGTTGGTCCAGGCGTTCAAGGACACGCAAGCCGCCTTGCACCACCAGCCGCAACTCCCAGCCTATGCGGCCCGGCAATTGTCGGGTAAGCGGCAGTCCGGCCCGCAGCAGCCCTCGGGCCTGTTGCACTTGCTCGCGCATCATGGCCTGCCAGGCTGCTTCCTGTGCCGCCGCGTATGCCGGATCGCCGTCGCGGGCGAGCGTGGAGTTCGGGCGGGGCGCCGCGCTTGCCAAGCGGCCATCTGCCGCTCCATCCGCCTGCGCCGTGCGGTCGGAGATATAGGCCGGGCTGGCATGGTGCCGCGCGAATTTGTCCAATGGAATATAAACGCGGCCCTTGCGCCAGTCTATGGCCACATCCTGCCAGAAGTTGGTCAATTGCAAGCCAGTGCAGATGGCATCCGAATACGCCAGTTTATCCGGCGTGGCATGCCCATAGAGATGCAGCATGATGCGGCCCACCGGATTGGCCGAGCGTCGGCAATAGTCCAGCAATTGTTCATCGTCCGGGTAGCGCGTGGTGGTCACGTCCTGTTCGAAGGCCGAGATCAGATCGAAAAAAGGCTGCAGGGGCAAGCGGTGCGCCTGTATGGTCGCCGCCAGGGGTTCAAATACTGCCTTGCGGGGGTCGCCCTGGGGAAGCCGCAATTCACCTCGACCCATCTGGTCCAGCGCATCCCGGTAGGCCGCCAAGGCGTCCAGACGTTCGCACGCCGGCGCGTCGCCTTCGTCGGCAATGTCGTCCGCGCTGCGGGCATAGCGATATATATTGCGCACGGGGTCGCGCAGCCGACGCGGCAGCAGCAGCGAAGCGACAGGGAAGTTTTCGTAGTGGTCCACGGCCATAGCCGCGCAAGTATAAGCCAATGGCCAACGGCCACAGCGCAAGCCCGGTGGCTTGCGGCAGCTTCAGCGAGGGGTTCACATTGCAGCGCCACAGCCGCCCCGGTATGGTTTAGACTTGCTCAACTTTCCGGAGAAGCCCATGCCACGTCCCATTTCGGCGACGATATCTTTGCCGTCAATGAGCCACAACCTCGGCCTTGTCGCACAACAGCTGCATCAGCCAGCGGCGCCGTCAGGCCGGCGCGGGCCGCGTATTTGGGCCGTCATCAAGGCGAATGCCTATGGGCATGGCATCGAACGCGCGGTGCAGGCTTTCGGCCAGGCCGATGGGCTGGCGATGCTGGACCTGGACGAGGCGGTACGCTGCCGCGAGCTGGGCTGGACCAAGCCCATTCTGCTGCTTGAAGGCTTTTTCGAAGAAGGCGACATCGCCGTACTGGAACGATATCGCCTGACGACGGTGCTGCATTGCCAGGAACAACTGGATATGCTGGCGGCGGCGCCGCCCTTGCATCCTTTGGACGCCTTCGTGAAGCTGAACGTCGGCATGAACCGCCTCGGCTTTCCCGAAGAAGACTATGCCGGCGCCTACCAGCAGGCGCTGGCCGCGCGCGAGCGCGGCATTCTGGCCGATGTCGGCCAGATGTGCCACTTTTCCAGGGCTGATGACGACGCACAGGTCACCGCCCAGCAGTTGGATTGTTTCCTGCGATTGGCGGGCGGCCAGGCGGGCAGGATAAGCGTCTGCAATTCCGCGGCCACGCTTACGCCCGGATTGTGGGCGCGCCTCCCGGCCGGCCAGGAACAATGGCTGCGTCCCGGCATTTGCCTGTACGGGGCCTCGCCTTTTGCGGACAGGACGGCCACAAGTCTGGGCCTGCGGCCCGCCATGACCCTGGCCTCGCGCCTGATCAGCGTGCGCGACATCTCGGCAGGGGCCTGTGTCGGCTATGGCGCCACATTTTCTTGTACGGACTCGATGCGTATCGGGGTGGTCGCCTGCGGCTATGCCGATGGCTACCCTCGCCATGCGGGGACTGGCACGCCCATCACGGTGGGAGGCGTGCGAACCCGGCTGCTGGGCCGCGTCTCGATGGACATGCTGGCTGTCGACTTGACGCCCGTGCCTCACGCCCGAGTCGGTACCGAGGTCATACTCTGGGGCGAGGGCGGCCCGTCCGTGGACGAAGTCGCGCAGGCGGCCGGCACGATAGGCTATGAACTATTGTGCGCGCTCGCACCCCGCGTTCCCGTCGTCACCCTAGAATGACGCAAGCCTGCAGTGCAGCACTTCGAACTGATGTTTAATCCCAAGCTTGCACAAGTCGGCCGCATGCCGGCCGTTCAAGCCAGAACAGAAAGGAAACCCGTGTGAAGAACAAATGTGTATTGGTAACCGGTGCGACCAAGGGGATAGGGTGGGCAATCAGCCAGCGCCTTGCGGATCAGGGCTGCCATGTGGTGGGCCTGGCCCGCAACACGCAGGACATCGATTTTCCCGGCTATCTGTATTCCTGCGACCTGCGCAATGCCGGCGAAACGGAAGACATGCTGCGCGTCATCCGCGAAAAGTATCCGGTGGACGCCGTGGTGAACAACGTCGGCATAGTCCGGCCCGAACCGCTGGGCGAAGTCGATTTGGCCGCATTGTATGAAGTGTTCGACCTGAATGTGCGCGTGGCGGTGCAGGTCACCCAGGCTTTCGTGCCATCCATGAAGGCCCGCAAGGAAGGGCGCATCGTCAACATCTGCAGCCGCGTCACGCATGGGGCCGTCAATCGCACCAGCTATTCCGCCGCCAAGAGCGCCTTGATAGGCTGCACGCGCACCTGGGCGCTGGAATTGGCGCCCTATGGCATCACGGTGAACGCAGTGTCGCCGGGTCCTGTGGAAACCGAACTCTTCCGGGCCGGGCATCCCGAAGGCGGCGAGGCCGAGCAAAAAGCCCTGGCGTCCATACCGATGGGGCGCTTGGGCTCGCCCGCGGATGTCGCGGCGGCGGTCACATTTCTGCTGGGCGACGAGGCCGGCTTCATCACGGGTCAGGACCTGCGGGTCGACGGCGGGGGCAGCCTGGCGGGCCGTTAGCAACGGCGCGGTTAAACTTCCGTAATGGCCAAGATCAAAACTTTATTCGTCTGTAGCGAATGCGGCGGAACCTGCCCCAAATGGGAAGGTAAATGCCCCCATTGCAACGCCTGGAACACCTTGCAGGAATCCCAGGAAGCGGGTGCCGCCGCACATCGTTATGCCCCTTTGGCAGGTACCACCAGCCCGGTGCGCAGTCTGGCGGCAATCGAAGCGCGCGAACTTCCCCGGCAGCCGTCGGGCATTGCCGAGTTCGACCGGGTATTGGGCGGCGGCCTGGTCGCCGGCTCCGTTGTCCTGATAGGGGGCGACCCAGGCATAGGAAAGTCCACCCTGCTGCTGCAGGCGCTGGTGTCTTTGTCCCGCGCGGTCAAAGTGTTGTACGTGATGGGCGAAGAGTCCGCCGAGCAAGTTGCGTTGCGGGCCAGGCGACTGGAACTGCAGGGCGACGCGGTCGATCTGCTGGCCGAAATACGCCTGGAATCCATCATGGCAGCCCTGGCCGAGCAGCAGCCGCGGGTCGCGGTCATCGACTCCATCCAGACGCTATATTCCGGCGAGCTCAGCGCGGCGCCAGGTTCCGTGTCCCAAGTGCGCGAATGTGCGGCTCAACTCACCCGCCTGGCCAAGCAGACGGGCACCGCCATCGTCCTGATCGGGCATGTCACCAAGGACGGTACACTTGCCGGCCCGCGAGTGCTCGAA
>JAEWEH010000229.1 GCA_023389535.1 Pseudomonadota bacterium | reverse complement strand
GTGTTCTGCGGCCATGTCCACAACCTCTGGTATGACCAGTTTGCCGAGTCCGAAATGTACTTGCTGCCGTCCACGGCGTTCGTCAGACAAGACTATTCCGAGATGCAAAGGGTCCACCCGCCCGGAGAAGAAGGCGGCCGACAGGACACAGACAAGCTGGGCTTCTTCGTCGTCGATGTATACGAGCACGGCCACGTCGCCGCTTTCGTACGCCTGCCCAAAGATGCAAAAGCACTCGGCGACGAGATTTTCCTTCGCACCATACACAGCAAGACACCGCTACTACCAAATCTGGGCATCGATCCCGCTTATCCCTGGGCCGAAGAAATCCTCATCCCGCCGAGCGGCGCTCTGGACGCCTTCGATGCGAAAAGGGTACGCAATGATTATCCGCTGTTTTCTATTTTCGAACTTGGCTTGAACCGAATCCGCATATCGCTCTCCGATCTCCAAGTGGACGCTAATGCGGAGCGCCTCAGCAAGCTGGGCAAAATCGGCTTGCGCGCTCAGGTGGTGACCACTGCTCTTCCAACCGCCGGGCAACGTGAGCGATTGAAGCAACTGAGTCCCGCAATTGAGGCCCTCGAGTTCGTCGCAACAGAGGCGCACGTAAAAGACCATGCAGCGGAATTGGCGGCATTCGCCATGGACTTCCCCGACATCACGCTTGTACTAAGCAAACTGCGGGGCCCTGAAGATGCGGCGGTGGATGGCCTGCATTATGGCCATTTAGTCTTTCATGGGTGGCTTCCTATTGAAGCGCCGCGAATCAATGCTTTACGCGAGCAGGTGTTTCCCGATCTCGACAATGTCGAACCTTTGTACCGGGTCCGGTTTTCTGAGTCCCCGTTGGCGATGGCTCGGCAAATCGCCCTTTTGCCGCCCGCGGCCCGCGGGGGGATGCTGCTGCGATTGGCCACGGACAATCCCGCGCTTCCACAGAATGAGGAAACAGCTTTGTGCGCCTATGTCGCGGAAGCCGCCGTGGCGGCCTATCTGTATCCCGACTTGCGCATCACGCTGGACGCGATGATCGACTTTGATAGAGGCTATTTTTTAAGAAAGGGCCTCTACGACCGCTCTTTCAACCCCCATCCCGTAGTGTCCATGCTAAGGCATCTGACCATCCTGCTTTCGGAATGCCCGGGCCAATTCCAGCATGCGAGGCGCTATTCAGAAAATGGCATGGAGATCATCGAGCTTTCGGATGCGGAAGAGACCATCACCCTATTGATCGGTGCCGGAACCGTAGACGACCGCTCAAAGACAGCACAAGGAGCAGAAGCCCGCTGCTGGAACTTATTGGAAGGACGGCAGGCCGCCCCAAATGAAATGGCGGCATCGGGTGGCAAGCCTTTCGCGTATTTGCTTCGATCATCCCGCCGCGGCATATCGCCATCGACAAGCGACATGGCGGCGGAAAGCGCACCGGAGAACATCTCGCCCTAAACAAAGGCAGCATTTCCGCGATTGAATCATCACCCAACGGAAGGAAAGCAGTACGTATCGCAAAACCGAATGAACATACCCAGGAGACGGCCATGTTGCTTCACCCCACTAAAGCTTTGCTGACCAGCCTTATTCTTGCAGTCGCAGGTGGCACACCCGCATTGGCGGAAACCTATCCGCAAGCACCCATAAAAATAGTCGTGCCTTGGCCCGCCGGCGGCGCCGGAGACTTCCTGGCCCGTATCGTAGCCGATAGGATGTCCAGCCGCCTTTCCCAGACGGTAATCGTCGAAAACAAGCCGGGAGCTGCGACCAACATCGGTACGCAGCAGGTTGCGCGCGCCAAGCCGGACGGATATACGCTGCTGCTCGCAAGCAGCAACAACACCGTCAACACTTCCCTTTATCCCTCCCTGGGCCTGGATTTCATTAAGGATTTCAAACCCATCAGCAACATAGGCCTCGCACCTAGCGTCTTGGTGGTCAACAGCGGCCTCCCCGCCTCTACCGTGAAGGAATTCATCGCCTATGCGCAACAACATTCCGACGAGCTCAACTATGGGTCATCAGGTAACGGTAGCGCCTCTCATCTGGCAGCAGAAATGTTCAAGGAAAAGACCGGCATCAAGGCCATGGCGATTCCTTACAAGGGGTCCGCTCCGGCAATCACCGACCTGGTGGCCAATCGCCTTTCGATGATGTTCACCGTCGTCCCCACCATCAAGGGACATGTCGAATCGGGCAGCCTTAAGGCGCTTTGTGTGCTGTCCAACGAGCGATTGAAAGCCATGCCGCAAGTTCCAACCGCCGACGAGGCGGGCTTGACAGGTCTCAGATCCAACATCTGGTATGGGCTCGTCGCGCCGGCCGGCACACCCGACGACATCATCAAAACGCTGCAAAATACTGTAGCGTCGATACTGCGCGAACCGGACGTCGCCTCGCGGCTGGCTGACCAGGGTACTGTACCAATAGGTGACTCCATCAGTGAATTTACCGCGACGATCGCCGACGATACCCAACGCTATGCGGCATTGATTAAATCGGCCAACATTACCGCAGCCAATTAACAGGAGCCGTCCAGCCCGCCTTGGCACGCCCTGCTCTTGTTGCGCCGGTCCGCCATAGGTGCAGTGTCAGTCAGGACCCGGTGAACTCCGTTCTATGACTGCCACCGCCAACTTACCCATCGGCTTCACCATGGGCGATGCCGCCGGCATCGGCCCGGAAATCATCGTCAAACTTTTTGCGGGCGGCCTGCCCCATGCCGCCCTGGTGTATGGCGATGCCGGGATTCTGGACAGCACACTGCAAAAGCTGGGCTTGCAGGAATCGCTGGCTATAGAAATGATCAGTGAACCTGACTTGGCCGAGGGGCGGCCCGGCATCATTCCCGTCCTGAACCGCTGGCAGGCGCTGCCGGACAACCTGCCAGCAGGGCAACTGAATGCCCAAGCCGGGCGTGGGTCCTACGAATATCTGTGCCATGCCATCGACGACGCCATGGCGGGCAAGCTGCGCGCCATCGTCACGGCGCCGCTGCACAAGAAGGCCATGCAGGCCGGTGGCATCGACTACCCTGGCCATACGGAAATACTGGCCGAACGCAGTGGGACATCAAGCTATGCCATGATGC
>JAEWEH010000225.1 GCA_023389535.1 Pseudomonadota bacterium | reverse complement strand
GTCGACAACGAGGTGCATCTGACCCTGGCCAACGTGGCCTATGAATACGAAGGCGAGGCGCGCTGGGGGGCGGCATCCAACTTTCTTGCCCACTTGCCTGAAGGCGAACAAGTGCCCGTCTTCGTCGAAGAGAACCAGCGCTTCCGGCTGCCTTCCGACAGTTCACGCGACGTCATCATGATCGGGCCCGGTACGGGCATCGCCCCCTTCCGCGCCTTCGTGCAGGAACGCGGCGCCGCAGGCGCCAGCGGCCGCAATTGGCTGTTCTTCGGCAACCCGCATTTCTCTTCGGATTTTCTCTATCAGACGGAATGGCAGCGTGCGCTGCAAGATGGCCATCTGCATCGCCTGGATCTGGCA
Organism: Pseudomonadota bacterium; assembly: GCA_023389535.1. Taxonomy (GTDB): domain Bacteria; phylum Pseudomonadota; class Gammaproteobacteria; order Burkholderiales; family Burkholderiaceae_B; genus UBA6240. Next base: position 3,233 of record JAEWEH010000225.1, on the reverse strand, counting down.
TTCTCGCGCGACCAGGCCGATAAAGTCTATGTGCAGGACAAGCTGCTCGAGCGCGCCGGAGAACTGTACGACTGGATACAGGGCGGCGCCCATGTCTATGTCTGCGGCGACGCCACGCGGATGGCGCGCGACGTGCAGCAGGCCCTGCTGCGCATCGCCCGCCAAGAGGGCGGCCTGGATGAAGTCCAAGCCAAGGAATGGCTGGACGACCTGGCGGCCCAGGGGCGCTATGCCCGCGACGTTTACTAAAGCCCGCCAACGCTAGAAGACGTCCGCATCCACTAGAGACCGCGCGGGCCCCCGAGGCCCGCTTCCATGCCTACCGGCTTACAGGATTCCCATGAGCAATATCCTTTCACATCTAGAACAGATCAAGGCGGACAGCCGGCATCTGCGCGGCACTATAGAAGAAGGCCTGCGCGACCCGGTCACGGGCGCGATCAGCGACGATGACAACAAGCTATTGAAGTTCCATGGCAGCTACCAGCAAGACGATCGCGACCTGCGCGAAGAGCGCCGCAAGCGAAAGCTGGAGCCCGCCTACTCCTTCATGATCCGCGCGCGGCTGCCGGGCGGCGTGGTCACCCCGGCCCAATGGCTGGTGTTCGACGACATCGCCACGACCTATGCCGGCCGGGGCTTGCGCATCACCACGCGGCAGACCTTCCAGTGGCATGGCGTCATCAAGCGCGATCTCAAGCCCACCATGCAGGCCATCAACAAAGCGTTGGCGACGACGATAGCCGCCTGCGGCGACGTCAACCGGCAAGTCGTCAGTTCAGTGAATCCGCGACTGTCCAGCCAGCATCAGTTGGTGCAAGAGTGGGCGCAGAAGCTGTCCGACCATTTCATTCCCCGTACCCGCGCCTACCACGAGATCTGGCTGGACGGCGAAAAGATCACGAATGAACCTGAAGAGGAACCGATATACGGCGACACTTATCTGCCGCGCAAGTTCAAGATGGGCATCGCCATACCGCCCACCAATGACGTGGACGTCTTCGCCCAGGATCTGGGGCTGATCGCCATTATCGAAGGCGGCCGGCTGCAAGGATTCAACGTCGCGATCGGCGGCGGCATGGGCGCCACCCATGGCGACGACAGCACGTATCCGCGCCTGGGCAGCCTGATCGGCTTCGTGACGCCAGAACAGTTGATCCAGGTGGCCGAAGGCGTCGTCACACTGCAGCGCGACTATGGCAACCGTGTAGAGCGCCAGCACGCACGGCTGAAATACACCCTGGACCACCGCGGCCTGGAGTGGTTCAAAGAGCAGCTGGAGCAGCGCATAGGCTTTGCGCTGCAGCCTAATCGGCCCTATCGTTTTGAATTGAATGGCGATCGCTATGGCTGGGCCCGGGGCGAGGACGGGCTATGGCATCTGGGCTTGTATATCGAATCGGGCCGGTTATGGGACACGAACGGCCAGGCATTGCAGACGGGCGTGCGGGAAATTGCCAAGATCCATAAAGGCGAATTCCGCATGACTTGCAATCAAAATCTGATCATCGCCAATGTCGCCGACGAAGACCGTGGCCAGATAGATAGCCTGGTCGCACAATATGGCCTGGATGGCTATAAACAGCAAAGCGGCATCCGTCGACACAGCATCGCCTGCGTCGCCTTGCCCACTTGCGGCCTGGCCATGGCGGAAAGCGAACGCTATGCGCCCATCCTGCTGCCCAAGCTCGAAGCCCTGCTGAGCAAGCACGGCCTGGAAGATGCACCCATCCTGCTGCGCCTTTCCGGCTGTCCCAACGGCTGTTCGCGGCCCTATCTGGGCGAGATCGCCCTGGTGGGCCGGGCCGTGGGTCGCTACGATTTGCGGCTGGGCGCCGACTTCACCGGTGAGCGCCTGAATGTCGTCTATCGCGAAAACGTCGCGGAGCCGGAGATACTCAGCACATTGGATACCTTATTTGGCGCCTATGCGGCGGACAGGCAGGAAGATGAAAAATTCGGTGACTTCCTGGTGCGTAGCGGCGTCATACCGGTGCCTGGCCAGAACCTGATACCCGCGGTGCTCGGCCCTGTGCCCGCTGGAGCGTCGGCATGATTCCGCGCAGCGTTCATCAAACCGCGACGCGCTGCCGGTGCATGGCCGAGGTAGGCGCCGAGACACATTGATACCAGGCCGGCGGCCCGCAGCGGCGCAACGGGCCGCCCGCTGTACACGGCCCAGCCCTGCGCTGGTCCGCATTTCTTCCCGAGTTTGCCATGAAGCTATTCCCTCTCTTTGCCGACCTTCGAGGCCGTCATGTCCTGGTCGTCGGCGGCGGCGCAGTGGCCGAAAGAAAGATCAAGAGCTTGCTCGCCTGCGAGGCGCAAGTCACGGTGGGAGCGCTCGATGCCGCGCCTCGCCTGCTAGAACTAGCCGCACAAGGCCGCATAAAACTGATCCAAGGCGCTTTCGAGCCGTGCTGGCTGGACGACGCCTGGCTGGTCGTGGCTGCCACCGACGACCGCGAACTGAACCGACGCATCGCCGCCCTGGCCGGCGAACGCAAGCAGTTCATCAATGTCGTCGACGATCCCGAACTGTCTTCCTTCCAGGTGCCGTCGATCGTGGACCGATCACCCCTGACCATAGCCATCTCTTCGGCCGGCAGCGCACCGGTGCTGGCGCGCCGCGTACGCGAACGTATCGAAAGCCTGTTTGATCATTCCCTGGGATCGCTGGTCGCATTGGCGGCGCGGCGGCGGCAAGCCATACGCGCAGCCAGGCCGGAACTGCGCCAACGCCGGGCGTTTTATGACTGGCTGATGGACGGCCCGGTGGCAATGGCCTTGCGCGCCCAACAACCTAGGGAAGCCGAACGCCTGCTGGATGCCGAGCTTGGCCAAGGTTTGGACCGTCCCGTGGGCAAAGTGGTGCTGGTCGGTGCGGGCCCCGGTGACCCCGGTCTGCTGACACTGAAGGCCTTGCGCGCGCTCAACGAGGCAGACATCATTTTGCATGATCGCTTGGTGGGCGATGAAATCCTGGAGTTGGCGCGCCGCGATGCCACGCAGATTGCCGTGGGCAAGATTCCCGGCGAAAACCATGACGCCACACAAGCGCGCATCCATAAGCTGATGCTGCACCATGCCAAGCTAGGACGCCTGGTCGTCCGCCTGAAAGGCGGCGATGCCTTTGTGTTCGGACGAGGAGGAGAGGAACTGCAATTCCTGCGGCGCCATGGTGTGCCGTACGAAGTGGTGCCCGGCATCACCGCCGCGCTGGCCTGCGCCGC
>JAEWEH010000270.1 GCA_023389535.1 Pseudomonadota bacterium | reverse complement strand
CATGTGAATCAGTCGTTGGTGCAGGACTTGCGTACTTCGCTGGACGGGTTTGCCGATGCGCAGGAACGCCGTTCCATTGCCTTGCTGGATGGTGTGTCCACACGGCTGGAAGGCGTGTCGGGCAGTTTGGCCGGATCGTGGAACGATGCTCTGTCCCGGCAGGAACAAGCCAATCAAAAACTCGCGGCCGACAATCAGCTTGCATTCGCCGATGCGGCAGCGGCAATGGAAGAGAAAGCCGCCGCGCTGGTGGATGCCGTCGGCCGTTCACATGCCGAATTGCAAACGAAACTAAGCAAGCGGGACGAACAGCAACTGGCGGCGTGGACCCATACGCTAAACGAAATCACTGCGTCGTTACGCAAGGAATGGCAGCAGGCCGCCGACCATACGGCAGTACGTCAACAAGAGATCTGTGATGCTCTGGCGCAATCGGCGCGCGATATCTCGTCCGAAGCGCAAGACCACGCTCGCAATACGCTCGCCGAGATGACGGCACTCATGCAGTCCGCAGCGCAAGCGCCGAAAGCGGCGGCCGACGCCATCGCCGAGCTGCAGCGACACCTTGCCGAAAGCCTGCTGCGCGATAAAGCGGTGCTTGACGAACGCACGCGTCTGGCTGAAGCGTTCACAACTTTGCTGGACACCGCCAGCAAAACCAGCGTCGAACAACGTTCGGCCATCGATGCATTGATCGCAGGCTCCGCGGATACCCTGGAGCGGGCCGGCAAGCAGATCGCCGACAAGATAGAAGGCGAAGCCGGGAAGCTGGGCGGCATCGCCGCGCAAGTCACGAGCAGCGCCGTGGAAGTGGCCAGCCTGGGCGAAGCCTTTGGCGCCGCCGTGCAAGTGTTCAGCCAGTCCAACGCGTCTTTGGTGGAGCATTTGCAGCGCATGGAAGCCGCATTGGACAAGTCGATTGCGCGCAGCGATGAACAGCTTGCTTACTATGTGGCACAGGCCAGGGAAGTCATCGATCTTTCCATGATGTCGCAAAAGCAGATCATGGAAGAGCTGCAGCAATTGGCGGCGCGAGAGGCGTCCGCCGGCAGTGAGGTCGCATGAATGACGACATAGACGCCGGCCTGGAGCCGACGGCGCCGGTATGGGCCGTTTTCGGCGACCTGATGTCGGGGCTGCTGGGCGCCTTCGTGCTGGTGCTGGTGGGCGTCGTGGGCGTGCAGTTGGAGCTGTCGGCCCGCCTGGATGAAGAGATCAAGCACCGCCAGGAGGAAACGCAGCGGCGCCAGACCCTGGAGCAGGCGCTGGGCGGGCAGATTGCGGAAGGGCGGGTCACGCTGGTCGATGGGCGCATCGGGATCAGCGGCAGCGTGCTGTTCGCGTTGAATTCCGCTGAGCTGCAAGCCGAAGGCCGCGAGGTCCTGCAATCGCTGGTCGAACCGCTGTCCGATTATCTGCTCGCCAATGGCGAAGTGTTGATGGTCAGTGGTTTCACCGACGACCAGCAGGTGCGCGAGGACAATCGCCGCTTTGCCGACAATTGGGATCTGTCGGCCCAGCGGGCGCTGACGGTCACGCGGGCATTGATCGATGCAGGCATTCCTTCAAATCTGATGTTCGCGGCCGCGTTCGGCGCCGAACAGCCTATTGCATCGAACGCTGATGAAGCAGGGCGCGCCAGGAACCGGCGCGTTGAAATCGCCCCCATCCCCAAGCCATCGGTCCAGCCGGCAAAGGCCCATGAGCAGCAGCCACCAGTCGAATAACCATGGGGCGGCCGATGCCCTGGACCTGCTGGGCGCCTGGCGCGAGCGCGGGCTGCATCGCCTGGATCCCGTCGCTTTCTACTTGATCGAGGCGCTGGCCCGGCGGGCGGTGGGCCAGGGCGGCGATGTGCGACGCATCCTGGACACCCGGATTGCCGAACTGCTGGCCTCTTACAAGAGCAAGGTCGACCGCGCGGCGCTGCGGGCGGATGAGACGGGCGAGGTCGCAGACGCCGGAAAGGCTGCGCCGGGGCTGCTGGCCGGACTAGTGGACTACATGGAAAGCCGTAAGTTGGAGGGCAACCGGAACCCAGCGGCCATGGAACCGCCATCCGGCCACGGACCGGCGCTGGGCCGTGCCGCCTATCCAGAGATTGCGGAGCTGGATTATTTCCGGCAAGCGTGGCTCAAGCTCAACACTCGACGTCAGTTCCGGCATTCCCAGGAACAAGTGCCCGAGAATGCCGGCCCGCTGAATTCGGACAGCCTGGTGCATCGCGCTCTGTCACTGATGCACGAGCTGGCACCCGGCTATCTTCATCATTTTCTTACGCACCTGGACGCGCTGGCGTGGATGGAGGAGCTAAGCCATGCTTGCTCCCGGAAAGGCAAGGATGCGCAGCGGCCTGGCGGCGCCAGAAAGAGCGGGCGCACAAGGGTTGGCTGACGCCAGTTGCCTGCATGCGTGCCCGCGCGTCGTGCACACAAAGGCCGTCCTTACCTGCCGCCTCGCGCCGGCCTGCGCACGACCCTGAGCTTCCCGCTGTTGCCGCCGCCGCAAAAGAATTGATCGCCGCCATCCGATTCGAGGCCCGATACGCCGGCGCCGGGCGGCATTTCAAGCACTTCCAGGACTTCGCCTGTTTGAGGATCGATGCGCCTCAATTCGCTTGCGCCGTCTTCCCATGTGCCGTGCCATAGGTCTCCGTCCATCCACGTAACCCCCGTGACATAGCGGTTGGCCTCGATACTGCGCAGTATCGCGCCGGTTTCCGGATCGACCTGGTGGATGGTCCGATCCTGGTAACCCCCCACCCAGAGGCTTCCTTCGGCCCATGCCAGTCCCGAGCTTCCTTCGCCGTTTGGCGTCGGTATCGTCTGCAAGACTTGTCCGGTCTCCGGATCCAGCTTCTGGATGCGGCCGTCGGAGATCTGAAATAGATGTCGGCCGTCGAAAGCCGTTCCGGCATTCGCGGCGATCGGTATGGACCGCAGTGTTTTGCCGCTGGCGGGATCAAAAGCGCATAGCTCGTCTCCGGTGGCGAACCACACCTGGCGGCCGTCATAGGTGACGCCATGCACGCTGCCGCCTTCAGATAGCGGCGAGTACTCGCGAACGATTTCGGCTGGTGATGTTTTCATGTTCATTCTCCTGATAGTCGTGGAAAGGAAAACAGCCATGCCTCTATCCTAATCGCCGGATAATGCGGCGGGGAGTAACAAGATTGTCGTGAATCCAGGCACAGACGGCGTCGTCCAGCGCCGGGCGCGCCCGTGGCCCAGGGATTGCACCTTGCCCTCGGCCGCCAGCGCTTCCAGCGTCCGCTGCATGGTGCGCTGGCTGGCGCCCAGCGCCAGGGCCAGAGCGGAACTTGACCATGGTCCGCCATCCGCCAGTAGGGCGAGCACCGCCGCATGCTTTTCTTCCGTAGGACGCGCCAGCACAAGCACCTCGGCCTCGCCGGCGGGCGTCAGCGCGAACCCCTGCCTGGTCGCAACCACGTCAGCCAGTGGCTCCAGCATTGCACGCAGGCGGCCGACCTCGACCCGCAGCCGCGCCCGATGTGATTCATCGGGATAGCGGCTACGGAAGGCCTGCGCGATGAGCTGATCTCGGGGCACATCTCCAGGCCATGCTCGGCCCAGTAACTGAGCCAGTGTGAACAATATGGGACGCCGGGCAAACCATACCGCTATACGTGGATTGCGGACGGTGTGGCGGCATGCATTGATGATGAGCGCTTCCGACGTCTGCATGGCTTCAAGCTGTTCAAGGGTGATCGGACGTTCCCTGCCGCGTGCAATCAGGCGCGCGGCCGGGGCGTTCAGGACATCCGCCGCGCCTTGGACTTCGGCAGTCAATGCGGGAATGCCTGCCCGACCAGCATAATGTGCGGCACGTGCGAGGGCGGCACGCG
>JAEWEH010000267.1 GCA_023389535.1 Pseudomonadota bacterium | reverse complement strand
GCGTATGGCCCCGCCCTTTCTTGACCTAGGTCAAGGTGGCCGGTATTGACGCCAGCCGGGCGATTCATGCGGCGCGCATGCCATGCCATAAATACCTTTCTCGAAGCTGAACTAAACATATCGTATTATTTAGCCTGGAATCACACAATTGCAACCCGTCCTTTCCTAATGTCGTTGATCTATATACTTGCCTTGCCTTTCGCAGGCAGCATCATCGCTGCATTGCTGCCTGAGAATGCCCGCAAGCTGGAAGCCTGGCTGGCAGGGTTCGTGGCGGTAGTCTGTGCCGTCCTGGTATTTACCGAGTTTCCAAACGCTCTGGACGGACGCGTTATCAAAACCACCGTCAGCTGGATTCCGGAACTGGGGATGGATTTCACGCTGCGCATGGACGGCTATTCCTGGCTGTTCTCCATGATCATCACCACGATGGGCGCGCTCATTGTGCTGTACGCGCGCTATTACCTGTCCCCGCAAGACCCCGTACCGCGCTTCTTTTCCTTCTTCCAGGCTTTCATGGGCTCCATGCTGGGCGTCGTGCTGTCGGGCAACCTGATCCAGCTGGTCATATTCTGGGAACTGACCAGCCTGTCATCCTTCATGCTGATCGCCTATTGGTATCACCGGCTGGACGCGCGCCGGGGCGCGCGCATGTCGCTGACCATCACCGGAGCCGGCGGCTTGTGCCTACTGGCCGGCATGCTGATGCTGGGTCAGGTGGTGGGCAGCTACGACCTGGATAAGGTGCTGGCCTCCGGCGACATCATCCGCACGCACCCCTGGTATACGACGATACTGGTATTGATTGCGCTGGGGGCGTTAAGCAAGAGCGCACAGTTTCCTTTCCATGTGTGGCTGCCCAATGCGATGGCGGCGCCAACCCCCGTATCGGCCTATCTGCATTCAGCCACCATGGTCAAGGCGGGCGTATTCCTGCTGGCGCGCTTTTGGCCGGTGCTCGCCGGCACCCAGGAATGGGCCTGGATCATAGGCGGCGCCGGCCTGGTGTCGCTGGCGCTGGGCGCCTACGCCGCCACCTTCCAGATGGACATGAAAGGCGTCCTGGCCTATTCCACCATCAGCCATCTGGGGCTGATCACACTACTGCTGGGCATGGACAGCAAGCTCGCCCTGGTCGCGGCGGTCTTCCACATGATCAATCACGCCACCTTCAAGGCATCGCTGTTCATGGCCGCCGGCATCGTAGATCACGAAACCGGCACGCGCGACCTGAGCCGCCTGTCAGGCCTGTATCGCAGCATGCCGATCACCGCCACATTGGCGGTTGTCGCGGCGGCGTCCATGGCAGGGGTGCCCTTGCTGAACGGCTTCATCTCTAAAGAGATGTTCTTTGCGGAAACCGTCTTCATGTCGGGCAATTGGTTTAACCGAATCGCCCTGCCCGCCGTCGCCGTAGTGGCCAGCGCATTCAGCGTGGCCTATTCGCTGCGCTTCATCCTGCAGGTGTTTTTCGGACCGGCGCCGCGCGACCTGCCCCGCGCACCGCACGAACCGCCTTTGCGCATGCTGGTTCCCAGCGCCATCCTGGTGCTGACTTGCCTGGTGGTCGGCATCCTGCCCAGCTACACATTGGGCCCCTTCCTGCATAACGCGGTCCAGGCCATACTGGGCGCCGACACACCGCAATACGATCTGCGTGTCTGGCATGGCTTCAACTTGCCGCTGGCCATGAGCTTCCTTGCATTGGGCGGCGGCATAGTGCTGCTCTGGATCTTGCGCCCACGACAGGAACGCCGTCCCGGCAAGGCGCCGCTGATCTACAAGCTCGATGGGCGTCGCAGCTTCGAAGCCCTGCTCGAAGCCACCGATGCCTTCGCGGTCGTGCTGTTGAACTGGACGCGCTCGCCCCGTTTGCAGCCGCAGTTGCTGCTCATTGTCTTGAGCACTTTTTTTGTCGCCATGCTGCCCTTGCTGTCCGGGGGCTGGTTGCAGCCGGAAATCGCAACAGCGATAGACCCATTTTTCGCGCTGCTGTGGGTAGCGGGCGCCGCCTGCGCCATCAGCGCAGCCAGGCAGGCCAAATATCATCGCCCGGCATCCCTGCTCTTTTCGGGCGGGGCCGGCTTGGCCACGGCACTGACTTTTGCCTGGCTTTCGGCCCCGGACCTGGCCCTGACGCAGCTTGCCGTAGAGGTCGTCACGCTGGTGCTCATTCTGCTGGGCCTGCGCTGGCTGCCGCCACGCGTCGCCGACGATGACGATGAAAAGCCCCTGTTGCAGAACACCGCCAAAGCTTTCGTGCGGCGCTTTCGCGACCTGATTATCGCCATCATCAGCGGCGCCGGCCTGTCGGCCATCGCCTACGCGGTGTTTACACGGCCGCTGCCCCAGGGCATATCCTCGTTCTTTGTCGAACAATCGCTGCCGCTGGGCGGCGGCGCCAACGTCGTCAATGTCATATTGGTGGACTTCCGGGGCTTCGATACTTTCGGAGAAATCACCGTGCTGGGCATCGTGGCCCTGACGGTCTATGCGCTGCTGCGCCGCTTCCGTCCACCACCAGAGACCATGACGCTGCCCAAGGCGCGCCAGCGCCCTATGAATGGCAACAAGCTGCTGGGACGCTTCGCCGAGCCCGACCCGAAGGCCCCCGTGCCGGACGGTGTGATGAAAGTACCGGCTGTCCTGGTGCGCCTGCTGCTGCCCATGGCGGCCCTGATCTCCCTGTATTTCCTATTGCGCGGCCACAACTTACCGGGCGGCGGCTTTGTCGGCGGCCTGATCATGGCCACTGCCATCATTCTGCAATACATGGTGGGCGGCGTGATCTGGGTCGAGGCACGGCCACGCATTCATCCGCAATACTGGATATCGGTCGGGCTGCTGGCCGCCGGCGCCGCGGCCATGTCGGTCTGGTGGGCCGCCAAGCCATTCCTTTCAGCCA
>JAEWEH010000255.1 GCA_023389535.1 Pseudomonadota bacterium | reverse complement strand
CAGTGGGAAAGCCCAGCATGATGGTGATGACGATAAGCGCCAGCATCAGCAGGCCAAGATGGCCGTTGGTGATATCGGCGGGCGAGGGCATTAATACGACAATGGCGATCAGCAGGGCAACCAGTATCGACAGGCCAAACCAGACTTCCTTTCTCATGGCTGGTTTCCTTGTTTCTTGGCGCCGGTGACTTCAGCGTCCAGTTTTTCAATGTCGTCGGGGTTTACGTGCACCATGTCCATGAGCTTGTCCACGTCCACTTCTTCCACGTCCTTGTCGCGCTTGGGCCAATGTCCGCGTCGCAGACACTGTATGCAGTAGACGACCTCGACAAAACCCTGGAACAACAGCGTGACGCCGGCCAGTGGAATGATGAATTTGAAAGGGTAGATGGGCGGACCATCGGCCGTGATGGTGGAGTGCTCGTTGATCATGAGCGATTCCAGGGCATAGTTGTAACCAGCCCAGGCCAGGGCGATGACGCCAGGGAAGAAAAATACGATATACAGGGTCAGATCCAGGCCGGCCTGCAGGCGCGGCGGAAAGAAGCCGTACAGCACGTCGCCGCGCACGTGTCCATTCTTGGACAGCGTATAGGCGCCGGCCATCATGAACAGCGACCCGTACATCATGTTCATTGCATCGAAGGACCACGAATGCGGGGAACCGAGTGCATAGCGTGAAAACACTTCATACGTCACGAAAAGAGTTAGGGCCAGGACAAACCAGCCAAATAGCTGCCCTATCCAGGTGTTCACCCGGTCAATGAATAGCAAAGCTTTTTGCATAGTAGATTCACTTGCGTGCAAAGGCGGAAGGGTGCAGGGCGGCCGGCCTTGTAGACCGGCCGCCCACCCTTGAGCAGCAGATTCAAAAACACCACCCGTGCTGCTGGGTGGTATTTAGTAAAGCGCGAGTAGCGCTTAGCTCTTCTTGGCGGGGGCGGCCTTCTTGGCGAAGTAGTGGTTGTAGGCCATGCGGCGGTTGTTGTTGGTGTCCATGTCCCAGGCCATGGCACGTGCCGCGAATTCGCGCTGCGAATCGCCGATCTTTTTGAAGAGCGGATTGGTTTCGCCTTTTTTCTCGACGATTTCATCCCACACGACCAGCTGGCGACGCAGGATGGCGTCAGGCGTCTTGTAGAACTTCACGCCATCTTGCTGCAGCTTGATGTAGTCCTGTGAGTAGCGGTCGACCGCCTTCCAGGACATGTCGGCAGATGCTGCTTCCACAGCGTTGGCGATGATGGCCTTCATCTTGTCGGGCAGTGCTTTGTATTTGTCGCGATTGAAGATGATTTCGAAGGTCTCGGACGACTGGTGGAAGCTTTGCAGCATGCACACTTTGGAGACGTCCGGGAAGCCCAGCAGGCGGTCCGAGGTGGCGTTATTGAATTCAGCCCCGTCGAGCAGGCCGCGGTCCAGGGCCGGCACGATTTCGCCGCCAGGCAAGGCGTTCACGGCGGCGCCCATGGCGGTGAAAAGATCAATGGCCAGGCCGTTGGTGCGGAACTTCAGGCCCTTCAGGTCTTCTTCTTTTGTAACCGGTTTCTTGAACCAGCCGAAAGGCTGCGTGGGCATGGGACCGCTGAGGAACGACACCACGTTGCCGCCGATGGCATCGTACAGTTCGGCCAGCATTTCCTGGCCGCCGCCGTATTTGTGCCAAGCCAGAATCATGTTGGCGTCCATGCCGTAGGCCGGGCCGGACGAATACAGCGCCAGGGCGTTCTGCTTGCCGTAGTTGTAGCCCAGCACGCCGTGGCCGCCGTCCAGCGTGCCTTTCGACACGGCATCCAGCAGTGCGAATGCGGGCACGACCGCGCCCGCGGGCAGTACTTCGATCTTCAGTTCACCGCCGGTCATGTCGTTGATCTTCTTGGCGAAATCCAAAGCGAATTCGTGGAAGATATCGACCGTGGGCCATGTGCTTTGGAAGCGGAAGTTGACGGGCGTTTGCGCACTGACAATGGCGGGAAAGCCCATGCCGACAGCGGCGGCGGTGCCTGCAGCGGCGCCGCCCAAAAAGCGGCGGCGCGAAGCCACCGGCTGGACGGAGTTAGTGTCCGGTTTCGTACTGCTTTTCATCGTTGTCTCCTGGCTTGGTATAGCTATGAATCGTTGGTTGCAACAAGGTACAAACTCTCAACTGCCGTTGCTTTTATAGGCTATCCACCTACCCGAGTCAACAAGATGTCAGCTACGTTTTTCGGCGCGTCGATTACGGCTGACACGTACTTTCGAACCCCGGATCGCCAGCATTCATGCGGGTCCCGAAAAAAAGCCGCGACAAGCGCGGCGTTTTGCTCTGATCCCAGGGCATGATTTGGTTCAGGGTTATTACGTAGGGATTCAGTGTTTCCACTAGTGCGCCGATTGTGCCGATCCGCCACAAACGACTATGCGGGGCGGCGCGCGCCCTGGCCGCGATTGCGCTGGCTGTTCTGGTCCTGACCGGTACCGATCTGACTGGTGTGGCCGTCCTTCTTGCTGCGGTTCTGCTGGTCGTTATGGCTGCGCTGGGACTCGCGCGCCAGGTCATCCGACTGCGGCTTGTCCGTGGGCTTGGGTGTATTGGGCATGGGAACTCCTTTGCTTCATAGGGTGCCAACGTCGCAGCAAACCCCATGCCCGCCAGGCGCTTACGGACGCAAGATGCCGTCCTTGTCCGTGTCGGCGCGGTCAAAGTCGCTCATGACATGCTCGATAAGTTCATCCAGGCTCAATTCGCCGTTCTTGTCCTTGTCGGCGGCGGCGAACTGTTCCGGCGTCAGCACTTTGCCGGCTTCGGCTTTACTAAGGCTGTTGTTGCCGTCCGTATCAAGCTTCTTGAATGCGTCCCGCATGAACTGTTCGTATTCTTCTTTGCTGATACCGCCGCTTTTGTCGCGGTCGAGTTGCGCAAAATGTTCGGGGGTCAGTTCGACATAAGCATCAGGCGCTGCAATGGCCGCAGTGGAGCCACACAGCGCCACGGAAAAGGCCAGGGAAAGTAGTTTTTTCATGCTTGTGTCCTTCATCATTTGCAACCCATGGAATTGCCGATATAACCGCCGGCGCCTATGCCAACCGCGGTGGCGGCTGTGCGGCCACGACCACCGCCTATGGTGCTGCCCAGCAGGCCGCCGATGACCGCGCCGCCGACCGTGCCGGCGATGCAGTTGAATTCCGAGTGGCGCGAAGCGCTTCCGCCGTGGGAGCCGGACGGGCTTTGGCAGGCGGCAAGCGCGCCCGCACTGATCAGAAGGATGGCAAACGTGGCTTTATTCATGGTTCTGTTTTTTGGCCTCAAGGTTGGATGAAAGGTGGTGCGATCGACTGCGCAGCCACGAAAAAGAATTTCGTCATACGCCCATCGGAAATACCCGATGGGCCGGGCTGTCTTTACGGCGGCGCATTTCTTCGGGATGGTCCAGCCAGTTAGGCCCGCGATTGCTCAGCAGGAACAAATAGACCAGCAGCGAGCCGATGACCAGCAGCGTGACGTAGGCGATGAATAATGACTCTTGGTCAGTCTTGAGGGCCGCCGAGTAGAGCACCGGTGCGGTGCCCCCAAAAGCCGAGTTGGCTATCGCGTAGCCAAACCCGACGCCCAGCGCGCGCACATGCGTCGGGAAGAGTTCCGCCTTGACCACCGCATTGATCGAGGTATAGCCCGTCAGAATGACGAAGCCCACGGTGAGAATGGCAAATGATAGGACCGGATTGGTAGTGTGTGGCAGTATCGTGAAAATGACCCACGTGAACAGCGTGCCCCCAATACCGAAGAACACCAGCAGCGTGCGGCGTCCGATGCGGTCTGAAATCAGGCCGCCGACAGGTTGCAGCAACATGAGGATGGTCAGCGCGATAAGCGTAATGACCGAACCCATGACCGGATTGCTTTGTGCGAAAGTGGTCTTGACGATGTTGGGGCCGTTGATTGAATAGGCATAAAAAGCCACTGTTCCGCCCATGGTGACCAGAAAGCAGGCTGCCAGTTCTTTCCAATAGTTGCTGACGAGTTCGACCATGGATCCCGTGTCTTTGGCTTTTTTGGCTGACTCGATGGCGTCTTGACTCATGGATTCGTCCATGGTGCGGCGCATCCACAGTACCACGAGGGCGCCGGCCCCGCCGATGGCGAACGCAAGACGCCAGCCCCAATTGCCGATGTCGTCATGCGACGTGGACAGCATGAGCGCCAGAAACAGGGCCTGCGCCAACACGTGCCCCCCTACCAGCGTGACGTAATGAAACGACGCGAGGAAGCCGCGATGCTTGGGAACGGCGGCTTCGCTGAGATACGTGGCCGAGGTGCCGTATTCGCCGCCGGTGGCGAAGCCCTGGAGCAGCCGGCACAGCACCAGGATTGCCGCCGCCCAGCCTCCAATGGAAAGGCGCGTGGGCGTGATGGCGATGGCGAACGAGCACAGCGACATGATGGTCACCGACAGCGCCAGCGCGGCGCGGCGTCCTTTACGGTCGGCATAGCGGCCAAAATACCAGGATCCTACAGGCCGCATCAGGAAGGTCAGGGCGAAAATGGCCCAGATGTATATGTCGGCGTTCTTGTCGTCCGGACTAAAGAAGTGGTGCTCGAACGAGGCGGCAAAAACCGAGTAGACATAGACGTCGTACCATTCGACCAAATTTCCCGCAGACCCCTTGATGGTATTGGAAACCGACCGGCGTAAGTTAGACGGTGGGTTGGGTGCGTCGATGTCTGCCATATGGCCTTTTATGATCGAACTGTTTCGAGAATGTTAGTACGAACGCCGTACGTCGAGGAGCCCGTGCGCGCCTATAAATTGTATAGATTTACGGGGGCGCCGTCACCGGATACAGAGATGCGGGGCGGGTTCGCGCCCGGTATGGGCGCGAGTCTTCTCCCTCGTCGGATCCATGTCGGCGGCAGCTATCGTTTTTTCCTATGGCCTATCTCATTATTCCCTATTTCCTTCCATACTCGCGCCGGCCATAAGATCGGTTAGAAAAAGAAGCACCCACCTTCATGCTTAGCGGGAGACAAGCTATGCAAATCGAACTAGGCAGCCGCGCGACAACCGATGCGGCGCAAGAGTCCCACGTGAGCATGGGCCGCCGACGGGTACTGGGCGCGACGGCGGGGCTTTTTGCCCTCAGCGCGTTGGACGTCCAAGCGATACAAGCCTATCCGCAACGGCCGATCACACTGATCGTGCCTTTCGTGCCCAGTGGCCCGGTCGATATCGCCGGGCGAACCATCGGCACCGCCCTGGGCGCCAGCCTGGGGCAGTCCGTGGTCATCGTGAATAAGGCCGGCGCCGGCGGTGGCATAGGCGCCGCCGAAATTTCGCGCAGCCAGCCGGACGGGCACCAGTTGCTCATTGCGCTGGACTCCATCCTGACGGTCAATCCCACTTTCTATCGGGATCAAGGATATGCCGCACAACCGCTGGATCCCATCGGCATGGTGGGCGAGCTTTCCAGCGTGCTGGTCGTCAATGCCAAATCCCCCATCAGGTCGGTCTCCGACTTCATCGACCACGCGCGCAAAACGACGATGATGTCGGGCTCTGGCGGGAATGGTACAGCCGGTCATCTTTACGCTGAGTGGCTGAAACGCGATTTCGGCCTCGAGCTCGAGCATGTACCTTACAAGGGGCTGGCGCCGGCGGTAAAAGACCTGCTCGCCGGGGAGATCGACTGTATCGTCGCGCTGATTCCAGGAGTCCTGCCACACGTGCAAGCCGGAAGCTTGCGGGCGCTCGGGCTGACCTCGCCCCGCCCCCAGGTGCTGTTGCCGGATGTTCAACCGCTTTCCGCGCAAGGCCTGAAGGGATTCGAGGGCGCCTCTTGGCTGGCGGTCATGGCGCCTCCCGGTATCGATGCTTCGACTCTCTCCATTTTGGGCGCGGCGCTTTCCGATGCAGTAAGCGCCCCTGAAACTGTCAAGCGGCTGCAAGCTGCCGGCATAGACCCCTTCTATCGTGATGCTCGTCACGTGCGCGAGCGGATCGCAACCGAATCGAAACAATGGGAAACCCTGCTTGCGCAGATCAAACATAACGAAAATCCGGCTAACCAGACAGCCGGCAAGCAACCGAGCCAGTCATGAAACAGAAGTCCTCTCCGAATTTCCTCTTTTTGATGGCTGATCAATTGACGGCCTTTGCGTTAAAGCTATACGGGAACCCGGTTTGTCGCACCCCCAACATAGACCGCCTCGCGCAGCGCTCGACTCGCTTTGAGAATATGTATTGCAACTTTCCACTGTGTGCTCCGTCGCGCGTGGCTATGCTTACGGGCCGGCTGCCCAGTGAGGTCGGTGTTTACGACAACGCTTCCGAGTTTCCGGCGCAAACTCCTACCTTCCTGCACTACCTGAAGCTGGCGGGATATTCGACCTTACTTTCCGGCAAAATGCACTTCGTCGGTCCTGACCAGCAGCATGGATTTCAGGAGCGGCTTACAACCGATATATACCCATCGGATTTTGGCTGGACTCCCGACTGGCGGCAAGAGGTACCGGTCGCTCCGACGGGCATGAACATGCGTAGCGTCGTCGAGGCAGGATCTTGCCGGCGCAGCATGCAGCTTGACTACGACGACGAGGTGGTCAACCGGGGGATTCAAAAAATCTACGACCTGGGGCGGCTGCATCGGGACCGACCGTTCTTTCTCGGCATTTCCCTGACGCATCCGCACAATCCTTACGTGTGCATGGACGAGTATATGGACTTGTACCAACGGGACGAGATCGATATGCCCCATGTCGCGCCCATTCCGTTCGCCGAACAGGATGCGCACAGCCAGCGCCTCTGGTACATGTTTCGTCAGGATGAATACACGCTGACGGCGGAACATGTACGCACGGCACGGCACGCTTATTACGCAATGGTCAGCTACGTGGACGCGCAAGTAGGACGCATCCTGGATGCGCTCAATGCCATGGATCTAAATAGTTCGACCGTAATCGTCTTGACTTCGGACCATGGCGATATGCTTGGCGAGCGCGGGCTCTGGTACAAGTGGGTGCATTTCGAGCCTTCGGTGCGCATACCTTTGTTGGTGTCGCTTCCGGACCAGCGCCACGCACGGGTGGAGAAGTCTTTGGTGTCGCTGGTCGATATATTCCCGACGCTAAGCGCTCTTGCCGGCATCGCCTTGCCCCCCGCCCAACAACAAGAACTGTCCGGGCGTTCGCTGGTCCCCTATCTGCAGGCCCATGACGAGGGCAACTCGCCGTTCGAGGATGAATCCGTTGTCTATGGCGAGATGAACGGGGAAGGGGCCCATGCACCTTGCTTCATGGTGCGGACAAGCCGATACAAGCTTATCGTCGCAGACGGCGACCCGCCTTTATTCTACGATTTGCAGAACGATCCGCACGAGGAGGTAAACCTGGCTCAGTCGCCGTCATATGCCGCGCACCGCGATCGATTGATGCAATTGATGCATGAACGCTGGAACGCCGCGTCCCTGCATCAACGGGTGCTGACGAGCCAAAGGCATCGGCGCCTTATTCAACAAACGCTGTTGACCGGCGATTATCGAGCTTGGGATTATCAGCCCATGCAGGACGCCTCCCAGCAGTATGTTCGCGCTGGAGAACGATCCAGCCCCGCAGTCGTAAAGGGCCGCCTGCGCTACCCAACCGTTGCCCCTACCGCACCGGACACGCCACGTGCCGATAACCTGGCCACATTGGCCGCCAAGGAGTAAGCGATGCATCGTCGAACACTCTTGACCGCTGCGCTGGGCATACCGCTGGGGCTGACCGCCTTGCGGACGCAGGCCCAGCCCTTCCCATCGCAGCCGGTC
>JAEWEH010000254.1 GCA_023389535.1 Pseudomonadota bacterium | reverse complement strand
CCCGGCCGGCAATGGCCATAAAAACTCAAAAGAGACGCCGTCCACCTCCCAATGAACGCCATACTGGCATGCCGTCATCGCCAGCGGCAAAGGCGGCAGTACGCCCGGTTCCCCCAACAGCCCGGCTTCGCGCCGCAAATACGCGAGCAAATCGAACGAACTGAAAGATTGCTCTACCGGCATCGCCTGCAACAGACTGCGTGTACCGCCGGCATGGTCAATATCCGCATGAGAAACCACCAGCACATCCAGCCGCTGTACGCCTTGCGAACGCAGAAAAGGCCATACCGTGCGGGCGCCATCATCCGCTACCGGGCTGCTGCGCAATCCGGTATCGAATACCAGGTTGTGCCTGGCGGTCTGCACGACGACCGCACCCGCCTGTGCGACATCCAGCGCATGCAAGCGCCAGCCGCCCTCGCTGGGCCGTGGCGGCGTCCAGGACAAAAGCGGCGCCATCAACAGCCAACCCCAGCGGCGCCCCGGCAGACCGTAGGGCATGACGGCCACCACCAGGCCCAACAGCGCGGCCAGCGTCAGCCACCACGGGGCGGCCGAGACACTAAGGCTGGCGACTCGCAGGCTCGACAACCACACAGTCGGGGCCATGATGGCGTCCAGCGCGGCATGCCCCGCCCAAGCGCATGCGGCGGCCGCCCATCCCAGGCCGGGTGTCACCGCTGCCGCGGCGGATAGCAGCGACAGGGGTGTGACCATCAGGCCGATGACCGGCAAGGCATACGCGTTTGCCAGCGGCGAGATGACGGACACTTCGTGAAAGATGAACGCCAGCAGCGGCATAAGGCCGGCCGTGATGGCCAGCTGCAAGATGGCTGCCCTGCGCAGCAGTTCCGCACGGCGCCGCCAGCCGCTCGGGCCACCGCCCACTCTAACCCCCCACCACCCACTACTGGCCATCAGTATGCAGACCGCCCCGAACGAAAGCCAAAAGCCGCTTGCCAGCAATGCCCAGGGGTCCAGCAGCACGACTAGAAACGCCGCCATCGCCAGCAAGCGGGAAGCCCCTATCGGTATGCGCAGCAGGTAGGCGGCTGCGACGACCGCCAGCATCATGAACGTGCGCCGGGCCGGCACGCCCCAGCCGGCCAGCAAGCAGTAGAGCCAGGCTACAACCAGGGCGGCAAGCGCCCCGGCAATCTGTGCAGGCAAACGCTCGGCCAGCGGCCGACCGCGCCAGCCCATACGACGCCAGAAGCGAAAGGCCAGGACGCCGGCGATGCCGGAGATCATCGTGATATGCCCGCCACTGATCGCCACGGCATGGGTCAAGCCCGTGCGGTTGAAGACATCCCAGTCTGCAGGTTCGACGCTGGCCTGATCCCCTATCGCCAATGCCAGCAGCACGCCGCCATAACGCTTGCCTTGCAGATAAGGCTGCATGGCCGCGCGCACGGCATGCCGGGCCCGTTGAGCCGCGACAGGCAAGCTGGCCCAGGGCTCGTCCCGCATGAAAACAGGCTGGCCGCGCACGCTGCCCGTGGCACGGACCCCTTGGGCGAAAACATGGCCTTCGAAATCGAAAGCATGCGGATTGCGCTTGCCGCGAGGCGTTTTCAGGGTCAAGGCCATGCGCCATACTTGCCCCGGAATCAAGTCCGGGAATTCCGCCGGCAGGCGCCCTGCCTTGCCATACGGTCCGCCCCAATCTCCGGCCGCCCACGAGACATGGATGCGGCTGGGCACGCCTGGCGGGCTGGAGGACAAGACCTCAGCTTCGAACTGACGGCTATCCGGGGCCAGCCGAGGCAGCGCTGCAATCCGCAAGACGACGCGCGACACCTTGTTTTCGTTTTCCGGATCAAGGCGATCCCCCAAGCGGTCTTCGGCCCGCGCAATCGTCAGCAGCAGGCCGGCCACGGCGGCCCACAGCGGCCATAAGATGCATCGCGCACGCAATCCACGACAGCGCCGCAACGACAATGCCAAAGCCAGCGACCCCAATGCGGCGGCGATCAGCCATCCCAGCCTGACGTGCGCCGATGGCAATTGCGAAAAATGATGAACTATCCCGCTGGCTGCCACGAAGGACAGCAAGCTGACACGACCTACCACTACCCGCTCCCACTATCGCCTCAACGTCACGCATTGATGCGCTACCCAAGGCCGGTCCCATGAATGAACAGTCAGGCTAATCCCGAAAGCGGATGGAAAGACAATGAAGTGGACCAATACGGCCCCCGCGGTTTACACCGGTGCTATACCGGTACGGCCGTACCCATGGCCTCGCGCAGGCGCGGCAGTACACGCTGCGCATTTTGCGCGGTGGCCTGTACGATCTCTTCCCGGGTGCAGCCGCGCAATTCGGCCAAGGTGTCCGCGATGCGCGCGACCTCGCCAGGTTCGTTACGCGGAGTCGGACCGCCGGGCTCGCCCAGCCAGGAAGGCGGAATATCCGGCGCGTCGGTTTCGAGCAGCAGGGCATGCAAGGGCAGTTGCCCCGCCAGGCGCCGTATCTGTTGGGCGCGCGTAAAAGTCATGGCGCCGCCAAAACCCAAGGCAAAACCTAGTTCGATGAACTGCTCGGCTTGCTGGAAGCTGCCATTGAAGGCATGGGCAATGCCGCCTATCGGGCCGCGCCTGCGCAGATGCTTGAGCACCAGGTCTTGCGAGCGCCGCACATGCAGTACGACCGGCAAGCCGTAGCGTTCCGCCAGCGCCAGTTGCGCCGCGTAAAATGTTTCCTGCTTTTCGCTCATGTCCGGCTCTTTCAATGCGGGTATGAAGAAATCCAGCCCGATCTCGCCTATGGCCACAAAGCGCGGATCATCCAGGGATTCCTGGATGCGGTTCTCCAGTTCTTCCAGATCACTGTCCTGCGCATCCGGTATGCATATGGGATGTATACCCAGCGCATAGGCGCCGCCCTTGAAGGAATGCGCCAGCTTGCGCACGGCATCGAAATTCGCCGTCGAAATGGCGGGCACAATGATGGCGCCCACGCCCTGCAGAGCCGCCCGCTCGATGACGGCCTTGCGGTCCGCCAGGAATTCAGCCGCGTCCAGATGGCAGTGTGTGTCGATCAGCATACATCTCCCCTTCTACGGTCGTCAGCTGGCCGGCAGCGGCGGCGCCTCCGGGTCGGCCAGCCGGCCCTTGTCCATGGAAAGCTGGCGGTGAGCCAGCGCCGCCAAGGCTGGGTCATGGGTCACGATAGCAAATGCCGTGCCGAATTCCTGATTGACCCGGATTAATAGATCGAACATGCTTTCGGCAGTGTAACGGTCCAGATTTCCGGTTGGTTCGTCAGCCAGTACGCAACTGGGGCGCGTCACCAGGGCTCGCGCCAGCGCCACCCTTTGCCTTTCGCCACCGGACAACTGTCCCGGGTAGTGGTCGATGCGTTCGGCGAGCCCTACCTGTTCCAGCACAGCCTGGGCTTGCTCACGTGCCGGGCCACGCGTTTGCCGCCGCACGATCAGCGGCATGGCGACATTGTCCAGGGCCGAAAACTCCGGCAGCAGATGGTGGAACTGATACACAAAACCCAGGCTACGATTGCGCAATTGGCTGCGCTGCGCCTCGGATAGCCCGGACGCCGGTTGACCGTCGATAAAGACGGTTCCCGAGTCCGGCACATCGAGCAGACCCAGGGTATGCAGCAGCGTACTCTTGCCGGAGCCGGACGCACCGACGATGGCCACCATCTCGCCCTTGTCGACGTGCAGGCTGACGTCGCGCAGCACTTCAACCGTACGGCCACCTTCCTGATAGGTCTTGACCAGGTTGCGGGCGAGCAGGGCTTGTGTTTTGGCAGTGTCAATCATGGCGCAGCACCTGGGCCGGTTGCAGACTGGACGCGCGCCAGCTGGGGTAAAGGGTTGCCAGCAGCGACAAAACCAGTGATGTGGCGGCGACCACGGCGATGTCGGTCATTTGGGGGTTGGAAGGCAGTTCGCTGATGAAGTAGATCTGCTGCGGCAAGAATTGCACCCCCAGCAAACGCTCGATAAAGGGAACGATGATGTCGATGTTGTAGGCGACCAGGGTACCCAGGCCTACACCCAGCAAGGTGCCCACGACGCCGATCAATGACCCCTGCACCAGGAAGATGCGGGCGATTTCACGCGGAGTGGCCCCCAGTGTCCGTAAGATGGCAATGTCGGACCGTTTGTCTTTCACTGCCATCACCAGCGAAGACAGCAAGTTGAAGGCGGCGACCGCTACGATCAAAGCCAGGATCAGGAACATCATGCGTTTTTCGGTTTGCACGGCGGCGAACCAGGTCCGGTTGTTTTGGGTCCAGTCCTGGGCGTGCACGAAAGGCGGCAACACGCCGGCCAGTTCGCGCGCCACCAAGGGCGCTTGCTGCATATCGGCGATACGCAGGCGTACGCCGCTGGTGCCGCTGTCGCGGAACACCTTGGCGCCGTCTTCATAATTGATGAAGGCCAGCGCGGCGTCGTACTCGTAATACCCGGACGAGAATATGCCGGTCACGGTGAACTGGCGCATGCGCGGCGTGAAGCCGGCCGGCGATATCGAACCCTGGGGCGCCAGCACCAATACCGTGTCGCCCGTCACCACGCCCAGCGTACTGGCCAACTGATTGCCCAGCACGATCGCGAAGCTGCCGGGCGCCAGCGCATCGAGCTTGCCCGAAATCATCTGGCCCGCCACGTCGGACACCGCGGACTCCAGTGCCGGATCAATGCCGCGTATTTGCACGCCGTTCAGCGCCTCGCCGCGCACGATCATGCCCTGGGCGGCCACAAAGGGCGCTGCGCCTTTGACCTCGGGATTTTGCTTCGCCATGTCGGCGATGTCCCGCCACTGCCCCAGCACTTGTTCAGGCGCCATGCGGGGCACATAAAGCTCGATATGGGGCAAGACCGACAGCATGCGGTCACGCACTTGGGTCTGGAAACCGTTCATCACCGACAGGACGATGATCAGTGCCGCCACCCCAAGGGCAATGCCCGCCATGGAACTGGCCGCAATGAAGGACACAAAGCGGTCGCCCCCGCCCCCCTTGCGGCGGGACCGCGCCAGGCCCGCATAGCGGGCCCCTATCCATAATTCATAAGACATCTTGAAAGCCACCGTTTTCCATTAACACTACAATCCTGGAATGCGCATCGTACTACCTGGCGCTTTGCCTGAACCGGGCCAAGCTCGCGAATTGACCTCCTACCTGCAAAAAAACGCCCCCACCCTGCTGGGCTGGATGCAGCGAGCGCGCGCCCGTTCCATCACCGCCGATCCCGCCGTATCGGGCTGCACGCCTTATGAACAGTGGCAGCTCACGGCCTGCGGCTTCCGGCCCGACGCGGGGCAGAAGCTCTCGGCTGGCCTCGGCCCCCTGTGGCTGCGGAAAAACGCAACGCCCAATGAACCTGTGTGGCTGCTTGAACTGGTGCATGTGGCGCCGTCCCGCGACGGCGCCGCCCTGCTGCCTGCGAGCGAACTGGCCATTACGCCAGAGCAGAGTGTAGCCTTGTTCGAATCGGTGCAAGCGCTGTTCTCGGAAGCAGGCTTCGTGCTGCATGCCGATAGCGCCGAGCGTTGGCGCCTTACCCTGCCGCCCGGGTTCGCACCTGAATCGGCCAGCCCGGCGCTGGTCGGCATGACGTCGGTCAATGATTGGTGGCCGCAAGACATGTCGGCTCGGCCGTGGCGTCGCCTGGTGAACGAAGTGCAAATGCTATGGTTCGACCATCCCGTCAACCAGCAGCGCTATCAGCAAAACCGTATGCCGATCAATAGCCTGTGGCTGTTTGGCGGCGCGTCCGGCCGCCAGCTCGCCCAGCGGCTGCCCCTGGGTGACACACAGGTGGACGATAGCTTGCTTGGACCGAGCATCCGGCAGGATTGGGGCGCCTGGCTGGCGGCGCTGAACGAGCTGGAAGGCCGCCTATTTCGCCCCTTGGCAGATAAGGCGCAGCCTGAGCTCGTGCTGACGGGCCGGGAACGCATCGTGGAATTGCGTCCGCCCGCCTTGGGTAATCTGGGGCGCTGGCTGCCTGGCAGCCGCAATACATGGAGAAACTGGTGGTCACCCCAAAGCTAAGCATACGTCCCGCGAATTTCCAGGCCGCCCAGGCCCTGGAGGCAGCCGGCATACACCCTTTGCTATCGCGCCTGTGGGCGGCACGTGGCGTGTGTCATCCCACAGAAACGCAATTGGCCTGGGCGGCCATGATTCCGCCGGCCCATCTGACCCAGGCGCAGCAGGCGGCTGCTGTACTGGCCGACGCCATACAGGCCGGCAAGCGGCTGCTGATCATCGCCGACTATGATTGCGATGGCGCAACAGCGTGTGCCGTGGGCATGCGAGCGCTACGCGCCATGGGCGCGCGCGTCGACTTCCTGGTGCCCAATCGCTTCGAGACCGGCTATGGGCTATCGCCGGCAGTGGTCGGTCTGGCCTTGCGCCATCCGGCGGGCAAGCCGGACATGCTGATTACTGTGGACAACGGCATCGCCAGCGTGGACGGCGTAGAAGCGGCAAGGCAGGCTGGCATGGAGGTCGTCATCACCGACCATCATTTGCCGGGCGACACCTTGCCCAGAGCGCTGGCTATCGTCAATCCCAATCAGCCGGGCTGTGGCTTTCCCTCAAAAAATCTGGCGGGCGTAGGCGTCATCTTCTACCTGATGCTGGCGCTGCGGGCGGAGTTGCGCGGGCGCGGGGTCTTCCCCCGGGACGGCGGACCGCGCCTGGACCAACTGGCAGACCTGGTGGCGCTCGGGACCGTGGCGGATGTGGTCAAACTGGACGCGAACAATCGACTGCTCGTTACGCAAGGCCTGCAAAGAATGCGTAGCGGACGCATGCAGGCGGGATTGCGCGCGCTATTCGCCGTGGCCGGACGCGAGCCGCGTCAGGCCAGCGCCTTCGACCTGGGCTTTGCGGTGGGGCCGCGCATCAATGCGGCGGGCCGGCTGGCCGACATGAGCCTGGGCATCAATTGCCTGATCACCGACGACGAAGGCGAAGCGCTCGATCTGGCGCGGCAGCTGGATGCGATGAATCAGGAACGGCGCGGCATAGAAGCCACGATGCGCGAGGAAGCGCTGGCGGCCATTGAATCCTCGCAGCCTATTATCGGCGCCAGTGTCTGCGTCTATCATCCGGATTGGCATCAAGGCGTCGTGGGCCTGGTCGCCTCTCGGCTCAAGGAAACCTACTGGCGACCCACGCTGGCCTTTGCGCGCGCCGATTCGGGCGAACTGCGCGGCTCCGGCCGCTCCATCCCCGATGTGCATCTGCGCGATGTACTGGACCTGGTGTCCAAGCGCTACCCTGGGGTCATCCTGAAATTCGGCGGTCACGCCATGGCCGCGGGACTGACCTTGCGCGAAGAGGCCTACCAGATGTTTATCCAAGGATTTGATGAAGCCGTCCAGGAATTAAGCGGACGCGCCAGTTTTGACCCGGTCATCGAAACCGACGGTTCGCTGGAAAGCGGCTACGCCAACGCCGATGTGGCCGGCCTGCTGCAGCAGCAGGTTTGGGGTGCGGGCTTTCCTGCGCCCATCTTCCGGGATACCTTTTACGTACGCCAGCAAAGACTGCTGAAAGACAAGCACCTGAAGCTAAGCCTCGAACGCGGACACCAACGCTTTGATGCCATCTGGTTCAATCACGCGAACATGCTGCCGGAGCATATCGACGCCGCCTATCGCCTGGACCAGAATGTATGGAACGGCAACATATCGGCCCAGCTCATCATCGAATTTGCCTGCGCGCCCGAGACCTAAGTCGCGCGCATGAATCCCATGCCGACGTTCTCGCCCGGCCTCGAGCCTGTGTTATCCGGGCCTGGCCTTCCGTTCTGGCCCTCTCAAGCCATACGCTTTGTCTTTGTACCGGGGGCCGGCAAAGTCGCCAGCAGCAGCCCGGCCATGGCCAGCATGAAAGCAAGGATCTGAAGGCCGCCCATGGGTTCGCCCAGCGCCAGAACGCCGACCAGGGCTGCGCTGATCGGCAGCATGACAGTAAACACCCCTGCCCGGGCCGCCGGCACGGAACGCAGGCCAGTCATCCATAGCCAGACCGTCCAGACGCTGGCGGCCAATGCATAGAAGATCAACAGGACCCAGTTATGCAGGCCGACCTGGGAAAAATCAAAGTGCCAGGCGGCATACACGCCGAAAGGCGTCATCAGCACGAACCCCCACAGGTTGATGACGGCGCTGATGCGCTTGGGGCTGAGCACGGCGGTCAGCTTTTTACCGATCACCGCATACGCCCCTTCGCAGAGCACGGCGCCTGCGATCAGCAGATTGCCCAGCCATGGCGGCCCCTGCACGGCCCCCGACTGCGCGGACGCTGCATCGGCGCCGGCCTGGGCCAAAGATAGCAGGGCGATGCCCAGAACGCCGCAGAAAATCGCCATCCAGACGCGCAGACCTATCGATTCTTTAAGAAAGAACCAGCTCATCACGGCCACGGTGGCCGGGATGGCCGCCATGATCACGCCTGCGGAAACGGCGCCCGTCATACTGACCCCGGAAATCATGCACAAAGTAAACAGGAAATTGCCTAGAAATGATTCCAGGAAAATCAACCAACGCATCTGGGGACTCAGTGGCGGTTCCGATTTCGGTTTGCGCAGCCAACGCAGCATGGCGACCCCGCCTATGCCGAAGCGCAGCCAGCCGAGCAAGAACACGGGTAACACGGCTGCCAGTGGCCTAGTCAGCGCAACATAAGTGCCGACCAGGGACATGCTGAGTGCCAAGCAGCCATAGGCGGCGAGGCGGTTGGGAGCCTGGCTCATATTTCCTATCAGTTTTAATAAGAGAGTACAATGGGGTTTTCCCGCGGTGCCTCAGGCCTACATGCCTGCGCCACTCTCTGCATCGCGCATGATCTGCGCGGCGCTTTGCCTGCATTGCATCACCCCGCTTTTGCTCGCATCGAGCGGAAGAATCCCCCCATACATCGAGACGCCGCGTCATTTTACGCCTGCGCATTGCGCCGGGCTCGTTCGGCGCGGCTCCACCAGTCACTAAGGATGCACATCATGCAGGCCATTGCACGCCTGAGCCGTTTCGTTGGCAATACATTCGCCATCTGGGTGCTGCTGTTCGCGGTACTCGCCTTTTTCGCACCACCTCAATTCACGTGGATTGCTCCCTACATCGTTCCCTTGCTGGGCATCATCATGTTCGGCATGGGGCTGACGCTGTCCAAGAACGATTTTGCCGAAGTCTTCAAGCGGCCCGGAACCGTCGCTATTGGGGTATTGGGACAGTTCATCATCATGCCCGCACTGGCCTGGGTGCTGTGCAAGGCGCTGCAGCTACCGCCGGAAATCGCCGTCGGCGTGATTCTGGTGGGTTGCTGCCCCGGCGGCACGGCCTCCAATGTCATGACTTTCCTGGCGCGTGGGGATGTCGCGCTATCAGTGGCCATTACGTCGGTGACCACCCTGTTGGCACCAGTCGTGACGCCCGCGCTGATCTATTTGCTGGCCAGCCAATGGCTCGAAGTCAGCGCGGCCGCCATGTTCTGGTCTATCGTGCAAGTCGTGGTGCTGCCTATCGTGCTGGGTCTGGTGGCCCAATCCTTGTTGCGGGAAAAGGTGCAGGCTTGCGTGCAAGTGCTGCCGGTGGTTTCCGTCGTAGCCATTGTCGCCATTGTTGCGGCAGTGGTCGCGGGTAACCAGGCCCGGATTGCGAGCAGCGGCCTGCTGATCTTCGCCGTAGTATTCCTGCACAACAGCCTGGGGCTGCTGCTGGGCTATTGGTTGGCCAAGCTGTCGGGGCTGAGTGTCGCCCAGCGCAAGACTTTGTCGATCGAGGTTGGCATGCAAAATTCCGGTTTGGGCGTGGCGCTGGCCACCGCGCATTTCTCGCCCCTGGCAGCCGTTCCCAGCGCCATCTTCAGCGTCTGGCACAATATCTCGGGCCCCATCGTGGCGACCCTATTCCAGCGTTTTGACAACGGCGAACCCGCACAGCCGGCCACATCGGGCCAGGCGACCGGCACGGCCGCCGCGGAATAATACAGCGCCGCGTTGCGCCCCAGTGATGAGACCCCGGCCCGCAGGCCGGAGTCTCGTACATCTTCCATCAAGCTTGCACTTTCGCCCCCGCGCAGTCCTCGCTCATCATCTGTTTGGCGCCGTCTTCGATTTCCGCTTGCGTCAGATTGCGTGTGTGCGTGGCGATGGACCAGCGATGGCCGCAAGGATCTTCCACTTGCCCATAGCGGTCGCCCCAGAACATATCCTGCACCGCCATGATTTCCTTTGCTCCCGCAGCGATGGCGGCGGCCTGGACTTTGTCGGCATTGTCCACGTAGAGATGGATGGTGACCGGCGTGCCCTTGAGGACTTTCGGCCCTACAGAACCCCATTCGGGAAACTCGTCCGCCAAAAAAACAGCTGCATTGCCGATGCGCAGGCAGGCGTGCGCCACTTTGCCCTGCGGGGTGTCCATCCTGCTTTCCTGCACGGCGCCAAAAGCCTGCTTGTAGAACTCTATCGCCTGCGCCGCATTCGGGCATACCAAGTGGGGCGTGACCGAGTTCATTTCTGAAGGAATGGCCCTGACCTCAGGGCCGCCTTCCGGCGTCAAATCGAACATCGCTTTGCAGCTGCGCATATCAAAAGGCGCGGAAAAATGCTCGTGAGCGATGCGCCAGCCTTCATCGGTCTTGTGGTAGGTAGCTGTCATGCGCATCCATCCCGCTTGTTCCTCGCCGGTTTCAGACTCCGTCCCGCAGCGGATCAGGCCTCGCACCACGGCCAGGTCTCCGGACGCCTGAATATCTGTGTCCCGGTCCTGAAACACCATGGGACCAGGACACATGGCCAGGCAGGTCTCCCAATGCTTGCGATAAACATCCGCCCCTTTGAACTGCAGTTGCTGAACGGCGTCGAAGGCCACCAAGTCCTTGGTGTAGTGCGACATGATGGCGTTGACGTCGGCGGACCGGACGGCTTGCAGCCAACTGTCTATCCGCTTCCTGATGTCGGCCTGCGCCGCAGCATTATTTGCAATACCCATAATCCGTCTCCTGTGTGAAGGTAGCCTGCAGCGGGTTCCATCGCGCTTCCCATATTGACC
>JAEWEH010000166.1 GCA_023389535.1 Pseudomonadota bacterium | reverse complement strand
CCCTTGCAGGACTCCCTGGCGCGCGGCGCGGCATTGGCCCGCGACGCCGACAAGCCCGTATTGCTGCTGGACCACGGAGACAACTGCATGTCCGGCGGCAGCTGCGACACCATGGACGTGCTCCAGGCGGCGCTGGACGCGGGGCTGACCGGTATCCTGGCCGGCCTGTATTGCGATCCTGAAGCCGTGTCCATCATGACCCGGGCAGGCCTGGGCGCGCAGGTCACATTGCCAGTGGGGAATAAATTAGCTATCCCCGCGATCGGGCGCGATACGCCACCCAAGGTCCTGCGGGGGACCGTCAAAGCGTTAAGCGATGGCGAATACACGATCACCGGCCCCACTTACACGGGGCAGCGCGCTTACATGGGGCGCAGCGCCGTATTGGATACCGGCCGGGCACAGTTGGTCATTACCGAACGCACCCATGAACCCTGGGATCTTGGCGTATTTGAAAGCCTGGGCCTGGCGCCGCAACAGGCGAACTTCCTGCTGCTGAAGTCGCGCATGTATTGTCGCCCCGTCTTCGTCCCGATATCGGCCGGCCTCGTGGAATGCAATAGCCCGGGCGTCACCAGCGCCGATTGGTCACTGTTCAATTTCCAGCGCCGCGCGCAGCCGCTCTACCCCTTGGACACTATGTCGCAAGATGACTATGACCCGAGCAAAACTTTGCCGACCGTTGCCGGAGAGGCCAGCGCAATCCGCCATTCTCAGGCATAGATCTGCTTGATGATCCGGCACTGCCCAGCCAGTGCTCCTGCGGCAGAGCCATGCGCTGTTCGTATAGCTCTTAATGACACAATTCCCGTTTTGTCGGCCTAGCCGATTTTGCCGGATCGAACTGAGTCTGTTCCAGGCCGCGCGGTGTCAGTGAAAGCCAATCCAGCGTGCCGGAGGATCGAAACAAACCGATGCTGCCCAGGGGTTGCCAGGAAACGGTGCCGCCGCGGGTAGCGGACAATATGCCTGACAAAGCCAGTGAATCGGGCCGCGCGTGCAATTGCAGCAGGCGCCCATCGGCGCTGGGCGTGTAAGCGAAGCTGGCCTTGGGGCTATCGTCGGCGTCTTGCACGGCAATGCCGGCCTCGCGTACCGTAGCAGGCATGCAGGAAAGGGACGCGGTCACTTTCCCGCGGCTGTCAATCAGCTTGGCGAACCCCTGGCCCGACGCCGTACCCAGCACCAGAAACCGCTGGATGCTATCGAGCCACGCGGCGTTGTAAGCGTAGGGCTGGACGCGGTCGCGCAACCGACGCTGTCCATGCAATCGCCCTGAGGCCGGATCCACCAAGGCAATGTTCAGGCCGGTCGTCTTCCGCTTACCGGCCTGCTCCTGCCAGGCCAGCAACGCTACGGATCGCCCGCCTGCGACTACCGGCCACCACGCCGGCCGATCGTGCGCAACTTCAATGTTGTGCAACAGCTTTCCAAGCCCGTCGTAGATGTTTGTGTAGACCCCGTTGCCCGTGCCCAGATCGTTAACGCCCCCAGAGTCTATCCAGCCATCGGAATAGGCCACGACAAAGTAGTCGCCTACTGCAGCGATGTCGCCGGAATGCCCGCCGTCCTCCACCGTCTGCGGATAGGCGCGAACAGGCTTCAGAGCGCTATCGTAGACACCGTAGCGCTGCGTTACTTCTTCGTGCCTATGCCAGTCCTCGATCGTCAACATGATCGTACCGCGGGCGTTTTGCGCGACTGCTACAGGCTCTTGCGCCTCGAATTCCCGGATGAATATCCTGGCAGGCAACTGTATCCCGCTTTGCGCGGTCCACCGGGCAAGGTAGACATCGTGGGTCCAGTCTTCATCGCCACGTGCGCCCTGCGGAGGCAGCCCCGAACTGCTGAAGAACACGTACATATCGCCATTGTCCGCGCGTGCAGCACCGATACCATGCATGAATTGACGCGGATCATCCATCGTGCCGCTGTCGGCAAACGTCAGGGACGAGGCTGGCAACACCATTGCAGCCCACAGCACCGCAATGCCATGGCATACAGCTCGCGCAAACATAGCGAACGAAGACATACCCTTGGTCGATGTGCCGCCCGCAGCAAGCTTCGCAGGATGGATTGATCTGCCCATGGCGCACTCCATGTGTGAAAGTGCACTGCCCTTTACATCCCTTCCGCCAGTCCTGCTCCCCCAATCGAAGTATCGTCCGCCCGTCCAAAAGAGTTCTGTCCATACGTGTAAATCTGCTTCGCTACGTTTCACCAAACGGAGCCGCTGCAAGCCGGGCGCGCGATATCTATAATGATCGGCTACACAACTCCATATCCAGCGAGGATAGTCAATGTCGATGATTTCAACGCTCCGCAACGGTATCTTGCTGGGGCTGGGCTGCTTTGCAGCGGCCTCCAGTGCGCTCGCGGCCGACCAGAAAGCCGTACTCCCTGAAACACTCACGATCGTCGTGGGCTATGCGCCGGGCGGTGCAGCCGACACGACGGCACGCGTTTATGCCGAACAACTGCGCAAGGATGGTGTTGCGAATGTCATCGTGGAAAACCGGGCGGGCGCTTCCGGCCGGATCGGCCTCAATTACGTCAAAAGCGCCAAGCCGGATGGCAGCACCATGTACCTGGTGCCATCGCCGCTGCTGACGATTTTCC
The DNA here is from genome assembly GCA_023389535.1 of Pseudomonadota bacterium. Lineage (GTDB taxonomy): Bacteria > Pseudomonadota > Gammaproteobacteria > Burkholderiales > Burkholderiaceae_B > UBA6240. Next base: position 5,668 of record JAEWEH010000166.1, on the reverse strand, counting down.
CCTTGACCTACAAGGCGCCCGGTTACGATGCGGAAAAGGACTTGCGCGCCGTCGCGACGCTCGTCGATATCCCGACGGCCATCGCTACAGGCGCCTCGCAGCCCTTCAATGGCATGGCCGATTACGTCAACTGGGCGAAGCAAAAGCAATCGGGCGCCAGCCTGGGCGTTGCAACGCTGGGCAGCTCGGGCCACTTGGGGATACTGGCCCTGAACGAAAACCAGAAGCTGGATATCGAGCCAATCGCCTATAAGGGCGCTTCGCCCATGCTGATCGATGTATCCAGCGGCATAGTTTCCATCGGGTGGGACGCCGTAGCCAGCATGATGCCGCTTTATGAAGGCGGAAGGATCAAATTCCTGGGCGTCAGCGGCACCCAGCGGCTCGACGCCCTGCCCGATGTCAAGACACTATCGGAACAAGGTTTCCCGGAATTCGAGGCAGCCACCAGTTTTTACGGCATCGTCGTGCCGGCCCAGACGCCTGACGATACCGTTGCCGCACTGGAAGGGGCTTTCCTGAAAGCTTCCGAAGCGCCCGAACTGCGTAAGCAGCTCGCCGCCAAGGGCCTGGTCATGGCGCCCGCCAAAGGCGCCAGCATGGCCCAACGGGCCCGCCACGAACTCGAATTCTGGCGCCCTATCGTGAAACGCAGCGGGATCGCGATGGACTAGCTGCCGTTTCCGGCCGTGCATAGGGGCAGCGTGCAAGTCGGGCGCTGCCCCTTTTTACAAAGCAGGCATGGGCGCCGGGCCCATCGCGCTTTCGAATATCGAAGCGAACCGCAACAGCTCTTCATCGCCTCCGTAACGGGTGACGAACTGGATGCCGGTCGGCAGGCCGTCCGCAGCCCGCCCACAAGGCAGCGTCACCGCGGGATGCCCGGTCATATTGAACACCATGGTCCAGGGATACCAGTGCGTGCGGATCCCCTCGTATTGCGTCCCATCGATATCGATGGGATCGAAAAGATCCATATCCAGTGGCAATGCCGTGCGGGTGATTGTCGGGGTGACAAACAAGTCTGCGGTATCGAACAAGGCTTGCATGCGCTTGAACAGCAGGGTGCGGGCAAACATCGCCTCTTGATAATCGGCGGCGCTGTATTCGCCCGCCGATAGAATCTGCTGCCGGAAAGTCGAGCTGAATGTATCCCCGTGCTGTTCGACCAAAGGCAGGAAGCGCGTGCGCCAGACCGTATGGTTGATGGTGCGCCAGATAGGTTCGACGATGAAATCCTGCGCCTCGAAGGGTTCGAGCGCAGCCCCCGCTTCGGCGAGTTTTTGAAGCGCGGCATCGAAATTTTGCCTTACATCGGCGCAGACATGTCGCCCCTGGGGCGCATAGCAATAGCGGACGCGCTTGCCACGCAAATCGCCCTGGTGCCGCGCGGCCTGGATATAGTCGCCGCGCTTCAAGCCAATAGACCAGGGGTCCAGCGCATAGTCGCCGCTCATTACCTGCAGCATCAGTCCGGTATCCGCCACGGTGCGTGTCGTGGGCGTTACATAGGTCTGATTGCCGAATAAATCCTGGGCCTGGCTGTGCGGAATGACGCCATTGCTCTGCTTGATGCCCACGACGCCATTGCAGGCGGCGGGAATGCGGGTCGACCCCCCGCCGTCCGTGGCGATCGCCAGCGGCGTAATCCCCGCGGCCGTCGCGACGGCCGCGCCACCGCTTGATCCGCCACTGGTGCGCCCGGCATCCCATGCATTGCGCGTCTGGCCGAACAGCGGTGAGCGCGTGAACGGCTGAGAGCCGAATTCCGGCGTGGTGGTCTTGCCGATCAAGATCGCGCCCTCGGCGTTCAGGCGTGCGACGGACGGAGCGTCCTCGGTGGGAATATTGTCTTGGTACAGCAAGGTGCCGAAGGTGGTGCGTACACCTGCGGTATGCACCAGATCCTTGACCGTATAGGGGATGCCATGCAGGCGCCCCAGAGGTTTCCCCTGCATGATGGCCCGCTCGGCCAGACGCGCTTGCTCCAGCGCCTGTTCACCGCACAAAGTAATGAAACAGTTCAAGTCGGGTTGCAGGCGTTCGGCGCGATCCAGGCTGGCGCGCACAAGGTCGACGGGGGAAAGCTGTTTACTGCGAATCAAAGGCAGTAAGTCTGTTGCGGAAAGCGTATGCAGGCAGGTCATGTGTGGATTCGAGACGAAGCAATCAAACTCCGCTAGTCTAGCGGATCTTTGCGGGCGACCGCCCGCCGCAGGTAGCGGGCGGTTCCGCCAGGTCAGTGTGGTAAAGCGCCGTTACATGCGTTATATCAAGCCTTTGGCGGCCGGGCGCCCCGTTATAATAGTGGGGCATGTTCCCATTGCACGTGTGGATGCCCATGCGCACTCTATCAGCACACGCACTCGGAAGCATTCCCTATCTGGCAAGCACTCGCTTGCGTTCATGCCGGCGCCTACGCCGGCTTCCCGGAGCTACATCTGATGACAACCCTCAAAAAATTCGCGGCCGTCGCCTTGGCGGCTGCATTGTCCGCGCCCTTCGCCGGCGCTGCCTCGGCCGCCGAATGGCCGGGTTCGAAACCCATCACCATGGTCATTCCCTACGCTGCCGGCGGCTTTGCCGATACGCGCATGCGCATGCTGGGCGACGAACTGGGCAAGGAATTGGGCACGACGGTCGTGGTGGAAAACAAGGCTGGTGCGGGCGGCGTCATTGGTACGGCCGACATTGCACGAGCCAAGCCCGATGGCTACACCATCGGCAGCGGACACTTGGCGCCTTTGTCGGTCAACCCGACGCTGATGCCCAATAACGTCCGCTACGACGTCAAGAAAGACCTTATCCCGGTGATTCTGATCGAAGAAGCACCGCTGATCCTGAGCGTCAACAAAAAAGTACCGGTGCAGTCGCTGGCTGAATTGATCGCCCTGGCCAAGAAGGACCCCGGCGCGCTGACGTTCGGTTCGTCCGGCGTGGGCGGCGCCCACCACCTGTCGGGCGAGCTGTTCGCGCAGGATGCCGGCATCAAGCTGACCCACGTGCCCTACAAAGGCGGTGCGCCTGCAGCCACCGACCTGATGGCGGGCCATATCGACATGATGTTTGAAATGGGCTATGCCGCCATGCCGGCGATCCAGGCCGACAAGGTCCACCCGATTGCAGTCACCAGCAGCCAGCGCCTGGCCTTGCTGCCGAACGTACCCACCATGGCGGAATCGGGCCTGCCCGGTTTTGAATCGTACAACTGGCAAGGCATTATTGTGCCCGCTGGCACACCCCGGCCTATCGTCGACAAGCTGAATGCCGCATTCAATCGGGTCTTGCAAAAGCCTGAAGTCAAGCAGGCGTTCGATGCGACCGGCGGTCAGATCGGTGGCGGCACCCCGGAAGAATTCGCTTCGTTCATCGAAAGCGAAACGGAGAAATGGGCCCATCTGATCAAGTCGGCCAACATCACGGTGAACTAACCGGCTGGCGGCGCATGCTGGACTAAGGGCAGCTACATCTCTGCACAGGGCCAGACGCCGCATGTTGCGGGACACATACCCCGGTCAGTCATGCGCCATTGCCTTGATTGAAGCATCCAGGACGCGGACCAAAGCTTCACTGTTTTTGGTCCGTCTGGATTTTCTATGCCATGCCACACCGATATCCATAGTGGGAATCGCCTCGGTTACGTCGCGGCGTAGAATCCGCCTACCTTCCAAGGACCATGGCCGATACACCAGGTCGGAAAGAATTGTGATTCCTTTCCGGAAAGCGACTAGACTGCGGACGGCTTCGAGCGACTTGCTCTGGAAATGGATTTTGGCTTGCAGTCTGTATTGCCGCCAATACTTCTCCATGGTGTCAATGTGCTCGTCCATATCCAAAAGGATATAGTCGCACTTGGCGATATCTCGCAAGCCCACCTTGGTCTTCTGCTGAAGCGGATGATCGGGATGCGTCCAGAGCCGGCGCGGGGACTTCAACATCGTGTGATATTCCAATTCATCGATCTGCGTCAGATTAGAGACAATCAGAAGAGCGAGATCAATGTCGCCACGCATCAATCCCTGCTCTATGCTTGGGCGGTCTCCTTCCATCAACTTAATTTTGAGGCGCGGAAATCGCTGTTCCGCCGTTGAAAGCACGCTGGGCGCGAGATACGCCGATATGGTTTCCGTCACGCCAACTCGCAACTCGCCTGCCACGTCGCTGGAGGGAGTTTGTATGTCTTCTATGGCTCTTGACGCGGCGTTGGTGACGTTACGCGCATGGTGAACAAAACGTTCCCCGGCTTCCGTCAGGCGCAACCCCTTCGAATGCCGGACGAATAAGCGCACATCCAAAGCCTGCTCCATGCCGCGCAACGCGACCGTCACGGAAGACTGGGAAACGTGGCATCGTAAGGCGGCTTTCGACACTTGGCCCGTTTCCGCCAGGGCGAGGAAATATTCAAACTGCCTGAGCGTCAGCGACATGGCCTGCTCGCAACAATATGCATGATTTCTATATTCCAATTTAGGATATATATATTAGCAATAATATAGAAAACCTCTTAGCATTGACGTCGCCCAACAACCGTTGCCCAGAAGGACGTTGCCACGATGTCGACCCAGAAAAGCGGCTATTGCACTTTGTGCCGCTCGCGTTGCGGGACGCTCAATACCGTTAGCGGCGACGCGCTAGTTCGCGTCGAGCCCGATATACGTCATCCGACGGGTCTTGCAATGTGTCCAAAGGGCCGGGCGGCGCCGGAACTCGTGCACAGCCCCCACCGCATGCTGCACCCGTTGCGGCGAACCACGCCCAAGAGCTCGCCCGATCCTGGTTGGGAACCGATCACCTGGGACCAGGCACTGAAGGAAATTGCCGAAAAACTAGGCCGGATACGCGCAGAAAGCGGAGCCGAAGCGGTGGCCTTCGGCGTGACGACACCCAGCGGCACTCCGCTGTCCGACAGTATCGATTGGATCGAGCGTTTTGTCCGTGCGTTCGGCAGCCCAAACATCGCCTATGGCACCGAAGTCTGTAACTGGCACAAAGACCACGCACACGCCTTTACCTTCGGTTGCGGCATGCCGGTCGCCGATTATCCAAATGCCGAGTTGATTCTACTGTGGGGCCACAACCCCAGCAATACGTGGCTCGCGCAGGCGAATGCCATTGCTCAGGGCAGGCGCTCGGGCGCCCGCCTTCTCGTGGTCGATCCGCGCCGCACCGCATTGGCGGCGCAGGCCGACGCGTGGCTGCAAGTCAAGCCCGGAACTGACGCGGCATTGGCACTGGGCCTGGTCAACCTGCTGCTCGCTAGCAAGCGCTACGATCAGGCATTCGTTCGCGACTGGACCAACGCCCCGCTTTTGCTGCGTGCGGATACGGGTCGATTCCTGCGCGTGGGCGATTACCAGGCGGACTCCGAAAACCCCGATGCGTGGGTCGCCTGGGATCAACAGTCTAATCAGCCCGTGTCTTATGACACGCGCTACCCGGCTTCCATGCAGGGGTCGGCCAGGTTCGCTTTGCGCGGGGAGTATGCCGTACTGATCAATGGCAAGCCAACGCCTTGCCTGCCTGTGCTGGAACAGCTCGCACGCCGCGTCGATCAATACTCGCCCGCCTATATCGAAACGGTAACGGGTGTGCAAGAGTCCAGTCTGCGGGCCGCAGCCGACTTGATTGCACAGAGCCAGGCCGTAGCCTATCACGCCTGGTCCGGTGT
>JAEWEH010000011.1 GCA_023389535.1 Pseudomonadota bacterium | reverse complement strand
CACGGCCCAACAGTACGAACAGCCGCTGCTCGCCGTAGAGGTCGCCGCCGGGATTCAGGGCCTCAGTGATGCCATCGGTATAGCCAAAGACGCACTCGCCAGGCGCCATAACGGTGGAAAAGCTTCGATAGGGCAAACCTTCCTGCACACCGCAAGCCGGCCCGCTGCGGCCTTCCAGCAACCGCAGTTGTCCATCGGCTTGCAGTATGCACAAAGGGGGATGGCCGGCATTGGCCCAGCTCATTTCACCGCTTTGTATATCCAGGACCGCTACGATCAGGGTCACGAACATCATGTTCGGATTGTTTTCCGACAAGCTGTTGTTGATGCGTTCCATCAGCAATGCCGGGTCGGTTTCATCTTCCGCCAATGCGCGTATCAGGGTACGGGTGACCGCCATGAATAGCGCAGCCGGTATGCCTTTGTCGGACACGTCGCCGATGGCGAGGCACAAGCGCCCGTCGGGCAGCATGAAGTAATCATACAGATCGCCACCCACTTCGCGTGCCGGTTTCATGGTGGCGTACAGGTCCAGCTGGTCCAACTGTTTGGAGTCGGGCGGGGGCGGCAGCAAGCCCATCTGTATGGCGTGGGCGATATTCAGCTCGCTTTCCATACGTTCCCGGCTGGAGGTTTCCTGCACCAGCTTGGCGATTTTCTCGCGTAATTGCTGGTCCATGAACATGAAGGCGGCTGCAAGGCGGCCGACTTCGTCAGGCTGATCGACAGGCAACTGTTCGATGTGCCGGGGTATCGGGCCCGCGCTGCTCAAGTCCTGCTCGGGCAAAGCGCGCGCGTAATCGCTGAGCTGCTGCAGCGGCCGCGTAATGCGCGTCGACACCGCCCAGGCAATGATCAGCGATACGCCCAGCACCGCCAGAAAAAGCACGGCCAGCCGATTGCGCAGATCGCTGGCGGCCCGAGTCAAGTCGTCCGCTGGTACCGCGGCGACCACGGTCCAGCCCAGCGGTTTGAAATAGGCGGCGCTGAACTGCCACTGCTCATCGCTGCCATTGGGCATGAATGATATTGTGTCCACCTCGCCGTTGGGCGGGATATCTTGCAGCAGTTCGCGCAGTGTCCAGCCGCTCTGCTGGTCGCGCGCATCCAGAAGTCCTGCTTTACCGTCAGGCAGGGGCGGAATCAGCTTGCCGTTGTCGGCAGTGATGAAGGCAAAGCCGGAATGGGCCAGCCGCAGGGACTCCAGCGCCTCGCTCACGGACGTTTCCATTTCCTGGCGGCGTTCATCAAATTGCCGTGATACATCCAGGGCGCTGTCGGAAACGGCGAAGATCCAGTCCCAGGGCTGGAAATAAGCAAAGTAGGCATAGCGCAATTCCGACTCGCCCGCCTTGTCGCCCAGCGGCCAACGGTAGATGGCCAGGCTATGCCCCGTAGTCCTGGCCTCTTCATAAGCGGACGCCGCCAGTTCACGCCCCTTGAAGTCCTTGAGCGAAGACAAGTCCGTGCCGAGCAGCGATGGATCGCCGCTGGCCAGGACAATCAGGTCGCGATTGAATGCGAAGGCGTAGCGCCGCTGTTGCATGGACAGGCTGTTGAGCCATTCCCCGGCCGCCATTTGGGCCTCGGCCATGCTCAACTCCTGGCGCTCGACCTGCTGCGCATACATGTTCAATACCGACCTGATGATGGAGCCCAGTTCCATCAGCTGGCGGCGACCGCTGCGTACGGTGGCGATCTTGTCGTTCAGCAGCCCGCCCCACCGCGCTTCGCTGTCGCGCACCAGCAGGTTCAATACGTTGCGCACGGCCAGTTCTTCGCTGGCTACCACGGTGCGCGTCACATCGCGCTGCGTCATCAGCATGACGGCGACGGCGCCCAGGCACAGGGTCACGCCCACCAGCAGGAAGATTTTGCTGCGCAGCGAAGTTATTCGCATCGACTACCGCCACAGGTTCAGGATTTGGACGCAATGCGCCCCGGAGTATGTCTTTGCGAGGGATTGTAATTTACTATTGCAGCCACAGTTGCTACGGATCACATCAAGGTGCGGCGGGTATGAAATTGCATGACAGCGGGGTAATGGGTGCGGCGCAACGGCGCAAGCCCGTACGCAATGTCATCCTGGCTTGCATGGTGGTGTTATTGCTGGCGCAGGCCATGATCGGCGCGCTAAGCCTGTCTGCCCTGAATCGTCTGGCCGCGGACAATACCGCCGAACGGGTCGCACTACTGGCGCGCCAGACCGCAGCCCAGATCCAGACCGGGTTGAACCTGGGCAAGCCGCTGGCGCAATTCTTCGGCTTGCCGCGCTTGCTGGATGACTTGCGAGCGAATGTGCCGGACTTCCAGAGCGCACAAGTGGTATTGGCCGATGGCCAGGTGGTCGCGCAGTTAGGCGAACCCGCGTCGTCGCCGGCGCCACAGGCTGCTGCTTCGCAAGGGGCAAACAGCGTTGCCATATCGCTCGCCCAGGCGGGTGACCCTGCGGCGGGTGCGTTGATCCTGAAAGTACAGCCGCGGGATATGCGTCAGCGCGCATTGCTGCTGAATAATCTGCAGGTGCTGGGTGTGTCCACCCTGGCGGCCGCATTGGCGCTGGTGCTGGCGTTGCGCTATGCCATGCCCGTGCATAGCCTGGCAGCGAGCAAGGCCAGGCTGCTTGTGCCGCTGGCTATCCTGCTGCTCGCCCAAGCCGTCTATGCAGGCTACACCATACACAGCTTTCGCGAGGTCTGGGTAGGCGTGACCCGCGACAATTCCCGCATACTGGCAGAGGGCTTGCAGAAAGACCTGAACCGCTTGCTGAGCTATGGCATTGCGCCCGACCATATGCGTGGAGTGGAGCAGCCTATGGCCCGGCTCGCTGCGGCCTTCCCCATCATTCAGGAATTGCGGCTCCTGGGCCCGGACGGGCGGCTGCTGAATCGCGCCAATGCGCAAGGCGCTATTCGGGTTGACGATCCAGAGCCGAAGCAGGGCGATGCCGCCCAAGAGGAAAGCCTGGCGTTGCCTTTGCAGGCAACTGCCGGCGGTCCGGTCTTGGCGACATTACAGCTTGTGCTGGACCGGCAGGCGATCGCCTCCGGAGTGCGGGCCCGAATACTGGATGCCGCTACGGTGGCGGTGGTCGCGCTTGTTGCTGCGGGAGAGCTCCTGCTATTGCTTGGCGTGGTCATCAACCGCGCTTTTGCCGCGCGTGTGCAGGCGCCCAGCGGCGAGCCCATTGGCCTGGACGATCCCGCGCAGGTAGGGTTGGTGGTGCGGCCGGTCATGTTCTCCTTCCTGTTCGCCATTGCGCTGCCGCTCAGTTTCCTGCCGATCTACGCCAGATCCTTGCTCGATCAGGGCGGGGCGGAGCAGATGGCGGCCTTGCTGGTGGCCATGCCCATTGCCGCCGAAATGGCTTGCGGGCTGGTCACCGCATTGCTGGCAGGGCGGCTGGCCGACCGGCGCGGCTGGCAGTTTCCCGTCATTGCCGGTTTGCTGGTTTCGGTTGCAGGCAATGTCGCTTGCGCGCTGGCCACGTC
>JAEWEH010000440.1 GCA_023389535.1 Pseudomonadota bacterium | reverse complement strand
CGCTCGACCGCCTGGCTGCGGGCATCGTCGGCTGCGCGGACCGCGTGTGCGGGGACAGCCCCTATCAATGCGGCCAGCACACAGAGCCATACCAGCCTCATTGGCATTTCTCCCAGCGGGGCATCAGCGTCCCGTCGGCGCCAAAGCGGTATCGGCCTTCGTCCCAGCCGCTACCAAACAGGGCCAGGACCTGGCTGTAGTAGCCAAGCTTGCCACTGCGCTCCAGCGCAGCACGAAGCCCCGCTTCGTGCCGGGACCCCGCCAGCAGAGGCAGCAAGGCCGCTGAAAACCCCCCTGGCCCCCCACCGTGGGCCACTGCGCGGTAGATGTCGACCTCTTCGTCCACCCGCCCCTCCGGGCTGACGTGGCGCTCGATAGCCCGGAAATGCTGCTTCAGGCGCCGCGCCCCCGGGGCGTCGTCATGCAACATGCCGACCCATAGATAGACACGTATCGCATCGTAGCTGCCGATGCGCTCTTCATCGCCGCGCGCCTCGAATTGCTTGCCTGTCCAGCTGATCCAGTCGGGCGCCAGGCCTTGGGGGGCGCTATCAACCAGCAATTGTTCCGTACCGCGCACCATGGCGCGCCACGGCCCGGCCGGCAGCGCCTTGGCAGCCCGGGCGACCAATTGCGGCGGCAAATAGCTGGGGTTCAGCTTCCAGTAGCCGTCATGCGCAAAGCCATGTTTACCGGGCAACAGCATGGGACCCAAAAGGGGCAGCTTCACCACTTCTTCGCGGGCAATCCTGCGCAGCAGCAGGTTGCCCAGTACGGAATAACTGTGCTGGCGCCAAAGCCGCCCGGCTTCAATCAATGTATAGGCGATCCATAGATCCGAATCCGAGGCGGAGTTTGTGTCCAGCACGCCCCACTTACCGGAAGCTTGCCTGCCCCACAGCCAGGCGGGCAGATTGGCGGTCAGGTCGCCGCGCGCCAGGTTTTTCTCCGTCCACCGCAATATGCGGTGGAATAGTTGCCTGTCGTTATTGACTAGCGCAAAGAACAAGGCATAGCTCTGGCCTTCGGAAGTCGTAATGCGACGCTCGTCGGAATAGTCGATGACCCTGCCTTCCGGACTGATGATGTCCGTGCGGAAGGCCTGCCAGCGGTCCCATGCCGCCGGGCTGTCGCAGGCCGCTGCCCGCGCCGGCTGCGACATGGCCAGCGCCAGGGTCAGGCTCAATAGTGCGACGACCTTAAGCATCGCGCGACAGCCTGCGCCGGGCGACCCAGCGTAAGGATTTCCATAACAGGAAGGCGACCAGCAGTACCGCGAAGACCGCGGTCAGCGCCAGCAGCACCGGCTTGTCGGATAGGTGGAACCATATCAACTGCCACCACTCCAGATGCCCGACGAAATATCGCGGCCCAACTGTTTCGCTGGCTACCCCCGATTCGCGCACGATAACCACTGATCCGTGCATGGCGTCGCGCTTGCCAGAATCGGCCAGCGCGGCGCGCAACAGGGAATAATCGTCGTCGGTGGACGCCAGCAGGCCCACCATGCTGCGCTGCGGGTACTGCACTGATTGCATGCCGACAATGGCCGCGATAGGCGCGATGGAGCGCACGCTGACCTGCGAGACCGCTTCCCCGCCATCCAGGCGGGAATAGGCGGTGCGATGGGCCTCCACCGGATTGTCGCCGGGCTTGCGCGGCTGACGCAGGCGCGCCAAGGTATCTTCCAATAACAGGTTCGCATCCGGGCGCCCCCGGAATGCGTCGGGCGCCTGCCCTATCCACAACAGGTCGGCATCCAATTGTGCAGCCTGCGACCAGTCATCGACGATACGGACTTTGTGTGCGGGATGGCCAACTTGCGAACCGATATGCGCGACGATTTCCAGCAAAGTGGAGACCTGCACCGGCCGAAGCTGCTCTGGCACGACAATGGCCGTTTCCGATAAATCCGCCATGCGACTGAAAGGGAATCCACTGCTGGCGAACGCGCCCAGACTCGGCATTTCCAGGTAATGCTGGTAGCCGGAAAAGTCGATGGTGGAACGGCCATCCAGCACCGCGCGCGTATCGACCGGCAGTACGGTCTTGCAAACACCTGGTTGCGATGCGCCCAATACACTGGCGTAGGAAAAATCAAACTGGATCTGGTTGTGGGTGCCGATCTTCAGCGCGGGGATGAGCAGCCCTTCGCTATTAGAACCGGGGTCATTGTCCAGCACCGGCAGACGCATGCGGGACAAGCCGCTTTTCTCGGAATCCGGCCTAAGCAGATAACTGTCCACGTAACGGCCATTCAGGCTCAACGTCAGCCGGGATTCGTCTTGCGTCCTGGGCGCCGTATAGCGGTACTGCACATCCAGGGGAATACCGTTATTGCGCCAGACAAACAAATCGGGCGGAAGATTCAGATTAAGCGTGATGGGCGCCGGACGCATGCCACGCACTTCCAGCTGCCCATCGTAATCCACCAACTCGGAAAACTGCACCGGACGATCAGTCGGTATCCAGTTGGGCGCATCGTAGGGTTTGCGTGGGGCCAAATCCGCCACTTCCTCGACCCGCACACTTTGCCCGCGGAACAGCGGTCCGCCCAGCGCCAGCGCCGTCACCGCCGTGCCGAGGTCGCTTTCATCGCGCCCCAGAACCAGCAAGAGCTTCTGGTAGGGGCGGTCGGGCGAACTGATCATGTCCACTGTGGGCCCGTCGACATCGGGATATCCTTGCAGAAACGCAGGCCTGTCGCCATTGGTGGCAAACACGATGGCGTGGCCTTCGGGAAGCTCGTTGTAGCGCACCGGAAAACGCAGCGGTCTCCAGCGGGCCTGCGCCCCGAAATAGGAGGCGAGCACAGCTGCCGCCTGCAGCTTGGTCGTCGATGGCGGCCCGGTAAACACAAAGGGCACTTCCTGGACCGACATATCATTCTTGTCGAAGAACGGTTCCGGGAAATAAGACAATTCGTTGGCGAGCGGCAAGCTTTCCTGGTCGATCGTCAAGGTGGTTTGCCTGCTTACATCCAACCATAGCGAACTGTGGGACAGATCTTCGCAGATATCGGTGTAATGCCCGACGAATTCGAGGTTCAGGCGATTGAATGATGCCAGGAAAGCGGGGTCCAGCTCCAGGGTGTGCCGTTGCTGCTGTCCCGGCTTGGCCTCGTCCACCGGCACCACGCCCATCAGTTCATCGTTCAGGTACACACGCAGGTGTGACAGCTTCGGCAGCAGGGCCGGCGATGGGGTGAACACCAGGTCCAGCGTCGCACGCGTCGCCTGCCGATCACGGCGCAAAGTGAATTCCAGCTGCTGCCGATTGCGGATGCCATAGAGCTTGAACTCCTCGTTCGCCGCCATCTGCGCGAGCCTCAGGCTATAGGGCTGGTGCGCTGCATCGTTCTTCGCGTCCTGGGCGTGCGCCGGGTATATCGCGGCCGCCATCATCACCATGGCAAGAAAGCGTATCGAACGGCTATGCAAGAAATGAAACATGGAATCAGGCCAAATGATTAAGGGGGCCGGGGGACGGCCGCCTTTGCGGGATAAAGGATATCAGCCAGGCGGCCAGGGAAGAACCGCCATTGATCAGCGTGCTGAAGGGAACAGGCAGGTGCTGCGCCAGGCGCCGGTAGCCACTGAAACCGACCAGCACCACGTCGCGCAGGCTGCTCAGGGGACGATCGAGCTTGAAGCGGTCCTGCCACGCCAGCCAGGAATCCGCGCGGGCAAACGTGCACTGCACCAGGTCTATGCGTTGCTGTGTCGTCAGTTCCTGAAATTCGATGCCTATGCTCTGGCCCAGGCTGCGCTCGACCCGCGCCGAGAAACTGAAACGGCGATCGCCCCGGGTCAAGAGCAACGTGACCTTGTCGCCTTGGGCTATGTGCTTCTCCGTTCTGACGATCAGGCCTGCGCCGCCTTCCGAAAAGTCGCTCAGCGTCGCCGGGTAGACATAGCCATCCTCGAGCTGCAGATTGGCCGGCAGCGATGCGGGAACTCTGTGGCTTTGGCGTATCTGCTTGACCTCGGCGGCCACGGCAATCGCCCCGCCAAGTATCACCAGGTTATAAACCACCCAGGCCATGGTGATGAGCACCGTCACGATCTCATCTGCCGGACCAGCGAACAAACGCCAGATTCCAAAGCAGAAGCCCACTGCATTGGCGAGCGCCAGCAATACGTAGGGGTGGGAAATAGTCCAGTCGAAATATTGCTGTTCGATCAGGCCGCCTTTTGCCGTCACATTGAAGGAACCCTTGTTCGGTGCAAAGAGCGCGACGGTCGTGGGCCGGGCGATATACCACGCCAGCACGGTCTCATAGATTTCCCCCCAGAAGGTATGGCGGTACGAGCCCTGCATACGGGAATTGGTCAGGCTCGCATGCACCATGTGCGGAACGACATTCAATAGAATCGCCAGCGCCGGCGCATACACAATATAGGAATGCGCCAGCAGGAATGCCAGCGGCGCCGTCAGATAAATGATGCGCGGTATGCCGGCCAGGAAATGCAGCATGGCGTTCAAATAGCATAGCCGCTGGAAAATGCCCAGGCCCTTGCCCAGCATGGGGTTGTCCTTGCGAAATATCTGCACCATGCCGCGCGCCCAGCGTATGCGCTGGCCTATGTGCGCGGCCAGACTTTCAGTGGCCAGGCCGGCCGCCTGAGGAATACGCAAATACGCCGAGTTATAGCCATGACGATGCAGGCGCAAGGCGGTATGGGCGTCTTCGGTAACGGTCTCGACCGCAAAACCGCCGATCTCGGCAAGCGCGCTGCGGCGTAGGACGGCGCAGGATCCGCAGAAAAAAGCCGCATTCCACAAGTCATTGCCGTCTTGGACCAGACCATAGAACAACGTGTTCTCGTTGGGCCGTGTACCGAAATTACCCAGATTGCGTTCGAAGGGATCAGGCGAAAAGAAATGGTGCGGGGTCTGCACCAGCGCCAGCTTCGGATCCCTCAAGAACCAGCCCACCGTCATTTGCAGGAAGGAT
>JAEWEH010000422.1 GCA_023389535.1 Pseudomonadota bacterium | reverse complement strand
GGCATGATCAACTTCGCCCATGGCGAAATCTACATGATAGGGGCGTACGTCGGCCTGGTCACCTTATCGGCGATCGGCGTAGGCAGCGGCCTGCCTTTGGCCGTGATCATACTCATCATGCTGATCGTCGCCATGCTGGTCACCGCCGTCTATGGCTACGCGATTGAAAAGGTCGCTTATGCGCCTTTGCGCGGCGGCCCGCGCCTGGTGCCCCTGATATCCGCCATCGGCATGTCGATCTTCCTGCAGAATTGGGTCGCGCTGGGCCAGGGGGCACGCGACATGGCGGTGCCCGCGCTGGTCACCGGTTCCGTGCAGTTCCAGATGGGCTCCGACTTCGTCGTCACTGCGCCGTACTCCCGCATCCTGATCATCGTCGTGACTGTGCTGCTGATGATCGCCTTGTCGCTGTTCATCAAATATTCCCGCGTGGGCAGGGCGTCGCGCGCGTGCTCGCAAGACCTGCGCATGGCCAACCTGCTGGGCATAGACACCAACCGTATTATTTCCTTTACCTTCATCATCGGCGCCATGCTGGCTGCGGTGGGCGGCGTGCTGATCGCACTGGCCATCGGCAAACTCAATCCCTTCATAGGATTCATCGCAGGCATCAAGGCTTTTACCGCCGCCGTGCTGGGGGGCATAGGCAGCATTCCGGGCGCCATGCTGGGCGGCGTGCTGCTGGGCCTGGCGGAAACCTTCGCCGCCGCCTATATCTCTTCGCAATACAAGGACATCGTCGCGTTCGGCCTGCTGGTCTTCATTTTGCTGTTCCGGCCGACCGGCCTGCTGGGCAAACCCGAAGTGGAAAAAGTGTAATGGGTATTAATGTAAAGAACGCGTTTTTCGCCGCCATCCTGGCCGGTGTCATCATCGCGCCCATATTCGGCTTGCAGATCGTGCGCAGCGGCATGCAGACCCATCTCGAGCCGGAATGGAACATGATCTGGTCCGGCATGGCCATTGTGTTTGTGTTCCAGATGCTGCGGCCGCTGCTGGCGCGGCTATTCAAGCGCAAAGGCAAGAAGCGGGCGCTGCCGGTACTGACCGACCGCATGCGACGCGTGATCATCTACGTCATGATCGCCATTGCGCTCATATGGCCGTTTTTTACGGGTCGCGCCCAGGTCGATATCGCGACCTTGGTGCTCATCTATATCATGCTCGGCCTGGGCCTGAATATCGTGGTGGGCTTCGCCGGCCTGCTGGACCTGGGGTTCGTCGGCTTTTATGCGGTGGGCGCCTATACCTACGCGCTGCTGTACCACTGGGCCGGCTGGGGCTTCTGGGAAGCCCTGCCTTTCGCCGGCGGCATGTCCGCATTGTTCGGTTTCCTGCTGGGTTTCCCCGTGCTGCGGCTGCGCGGCGACTACCTGGCCATCGTCACCCTGGGCTTCGGGGAAATCATACGTTTGCTGCTCATCAACCTGTATTCGCTTACGGGCGGGCCTGATGGCATTTCGGGCATACCCAAGCCCACGGTTTTCGGTTTCCCGATGGCGCGCCGTGCTCCGGAAGGCGTGACCACGTTTCACGAACTGGTTGGCTGGAATTTCGACAATCAGGACGTGATCATCTACGTGTACCTGATGGCCTTGTGCCTGGCGCTGTTCACCCTTTATGTGTCCAGCCGGGTCATACGCATGCCCATAGGCAGGGCCTGGGAAGCCTTGCGTGAAGATGAAATCGCCTGCCGTTCGCTTGGCCTGAACCCAACCCGCATCAAATTATCGGCCTTTACCATGGGGGCCATGTTTGCCGGCTTCGGCGGCGCCTTTTTTGCCGCCAGGCAAGGGCTGGTCAATCCCGAGTCCTTCACTTTCATCGAATCGGCGCTGATATTGGCCATTGTCGTACTGGGCGGCATGGGCTCGCAGGTAGGGGTCATCCTGGCCGCCATCGTGCTGACGGTGGTGCCTGAAATAGCGCGCGAATTCGCCGAGTACCGGATGTTGATTTTTGGTTTGGTCATGGTGCTGATGATGATGTGGCGTCCGCAGGGCCTATTGCCCGTCAAGCGTCCGCAAGTGGAGCTCAAGGCATGAACGAAGTATTGCTGAAAGTGTCCGGGCTCACCATGCGGTTCGGCGGCCTGCTGGCCGTTGACCAAGTCGAATTCGAGGTCAGGCGCGACGAGGTGTTCGCCATTATCGGCCCCAATGGGGCAGGCAAGACCACGGTGTTCAATTGTGTGGGCGGGTTCTATAAACCCACGTCAGGCAACATTTTACTGGATGGCCGCCCCATACAGGGCATGCCCAGCCACAAGGTCGCGCAGCAAGGCCTGGTGCGCACCTTCCAGAACGTACGCCTGTTCAAGAATCTGACCGTACTGGAAAACCTGATGGTGGCCCAGCATACGCATATTGAAACCCGGCTATTGCCCGGGCTGCTCAAGCTGCCCTCGTTCCGCAAGTCCGAACAAGAAGCCCAGAAGAACGCGGCCGACTGGCTGGATTTCATGGGAATCAGGCAGTTCGCGAACCGCGAGGCTGGAAACCTGGCCTACGGCCACCAGCGTCGCCTTGAAATTGCCCGCTGCATGATCACCCGTCCCCGCCTGCTGATGCTGGATGAGCCCGCGGCCGGCCTGAATCCCCAGGAAAAGCGCGATCTTCAGCAGCTCATAGATTTGTTGCGCAAGGACTTTGGCGTGGCGGTCCTGCTGATCGAGCACGACATGAGCCTGGTGATGGGGGTATCGGACCGGATCATGGTCATGGAGCACGGCAAGCCAATCACTACAGGCCTGCCGGCCGACGTGCGCGTCGACCCCCGCGTCATCAAAGCCTACCTGGGGGAAGAATAAGTGCTGAAGCTGCAGAATGTCCACACCTACTATGGCGCCATTCAGGCGCTCAACGATGTGTCCGTGGAGGTCAACGAGGGCGAGATCGTCACCTTGATCGGTGCCAATGGCGCCGGTAAAACGACTTTGCTGATGACGGTCTGCGGTTCGCCGCGCGCCAGCGCCGGCACCGTTTCGTTTCTGGGTGAAGACATCACCCATTGCGACACGCATACCATCATGCGCCGGGGCATCGCCATTTCCCCGGAAGGGCGGCGCGTCTTCCCGGACCTGACGGTGTCCGAAAACCTGAAGATGGGCGGCTTCTTCCTGAAGACACGCGAGATCGATGCAGGCCTCGATCACGTCTATACACTGTTTCCACGCCTGAAAGAAAGGGCCAACCAGCGCGCCGGCACCATGTCGGGCGGCGAGCAACAAATGCTGGCCATCGGTCGCGCCCTGATGACCAGGCCCAAGCTCTTGCTGCTGGACGAACCCACGCTGGGCCTTGCACCGCTGATCATCGCGCAGATCTTCGACATCATCCGCACCATACGCGAAGAAGGCGTCACGGTCTTCCTGGTCGAACAGAACGCCAACAAGGCCTTACAGGTTGCCGACCGGGGCTATGTGCTGGAAACAGGCAAGGTAGTGCTGGCCGATACCGGCGCCAACCTGCTCGCCAACGACGACGTGCGCAAAGCCTACCTGGGCGCTAGATCAGCCCGACACCGATATAGGCATGAATGTCCCGGCCCGCGCGGCAGGCGCGCGAGGCCG
>JAEWEH010000406.1 GCA_023389535.1 Pseudomonadota bacterium | reverse complement strand
ACATAGCGATCGCCTTTCTTGACGGCCGTGGTCTTGATCTTGGTGGTGTCCGTGCCGGTGGTCGGCTCGGTGACGCCCATGGACTGCAGGCGCAATTCGCCGCTGGCGATGCGCGGCAGGTACAATTTCTTCTGTTCTTCCGAGCCATGTCGCAGCAAGGTGCCCATGTTGTACATTTGCCCGTGGCACACGCCGGAATTGCCGCCATTGCGGTTGATTTCTTCCATGATCACGGACGCCTCGGTCAGGCTCAAGCCTGAACCGCCGTATTCTTCCGGTATAAGGGCCGCCAGCCAACCCGCCTCTGTCAGCGTATTGACGAATTCTTCTGGGTAGCCGCGCTCTTCGTCGATCTTGCGGAAGTATTCGGCGGGGAACTGGGCGCAAAGATCGCGGATGGCGTCGCGGATGTCCTGAAAATCATGGGTGCGTTGCGTCATGGTGTGAGCATTCCGGTTCGTTATTACAATAGGCCGTACTTTGCCTTAACCCTTGTCGCTTGCCTATTATCGCTTTCTTAAGCTGGGGTTTGCCAATTTTGAAGAGAACGCCTGCATGGCTATGCATTTTGACCTGACCGACATGCAACTGATGGTAAACGTGGCCGGCGCGCAAAGCATGACCAAAGGGGCCGAGCGCTCTTTCCTTTCATTGCCGGCCGCCAGCAATCGCGTCAAGAATCTGGAATCCCATCTGGGTACTGCGCTGTTCTATCGCAGCAGCCAGGGCGTCAGGCTGACACCTTCGGGCGAGGCCTTCGTCAAGCATGCCCGCATTGTGTTGCGCCAGTTGGAGCACTTGCGTGGCGACATCCAGGAATACGCCAGTGGCGTCAAGGGCAGGGTAAGGGTCTACGCCAATACAACGGCCATGAACGAATTCATGCCCACCATATTGGCGCGCTATCTTAATGTCCACCGCGACGTCAATGTCGAATTGCGTGAAAGGCTATCCTATCTGGTCGTGAAGGCCGTGGCCGATGGCTCGGCCGACATTGGCATCACCGCGCACGCCGGAGGGGGCGAGGATGTAGAATTCCTGCCTTACCGCAGCGACCGCCTGGTTCTGGTGGCGCCCAGTGGCCACGCGCTGGCGGCTGCCGATGCGGTCAATTTCGAAGAGACGCTCTCATACGATTATGTCGGGCTGTCGGAGACCAGCGCCATTCATGCCTTTCTGCTGCAAGCGGCCGACGACCTGGGCCGGGTGCTGCGCTTTCGGGTCGAAGTCAGTAACTTCGAGGCAGCCTGCCGCATGATTGCCTCGCATGTCGGCATCGGCATCATCCCCGAATCGGCGGCCCGTCGCTACGTCAAGGATTTACCTTTAAAGATGATTACCCTGAACGATCCCTGGGCGCTGCGGCGCTTGCATATCTGTGTCAAGCATTTCGACAAATTGCCTGTGTTCGCCAAAGAATTGGTGTCTTTGCTCGTCCGCGACGCAGCCGAAGGGGCAGGCGATGAACACTAAGCAAGGCACAGGGTCGATATTGGCCGAAAAGGCCGTACGGGCCAGCGCGCCAACGCCGGTGCACAGCGACGTCGGCGGCGCACCGCATCCCGATGCCGGCCTGGTCACCGATGTGGTCCTGGCATCCAATAATCCGGGCAAGCTCAAGGAATTCTCCGCCATTCTGTCCGCCGCCCACATCAGGATGGTGCCGCAAGGCGAATTGGGGGTGTCCGAGGCCGAGGAGCCCTATGCCACCTTTGTTGAAAATGCGCTGGCCAAGGCGCGGCATGCAAGCCGAGCAACCGGCCTGCCGGCGCTGGCCGACGATTCCGGGCTGTGCGTGAACGCCCTGGGCGGCGCGCCCGGTGTCTATTCGGCCCGCTATGCATCCCTCGCCGGAGGCGAAAAATCCGACGCGGCCAATAATCGCCATCTAGTGGCCCAACTGGCGGGCTGCTCCGACCGCTCGGCCAGCTATATCGCTGTGCTGGTGTACGTGCGTGGGCCCGACGACCCGCGCCCCATCATCGCGGAAGGGGTATGGGAAGGCCGTATTGTCGACACGCCGCGCGGATGCAATGGTTTTGGCTACGATGCGTATTTCTATCTGCCCGGCCTGGGCAGGACAGCGGCAGAGCTCGAGCCGGCCGAGAAGAACGCTCACAGCCATCGCGCCCAGGCGCTGCGACGGTTGTTGCAAGTGCTGACCGGTGGGCAGGCCTAGACCACCATGGCTGAATTCTCATCCCGCATTTCCATGGCGCAGGGCGCCGTTCCCTTCGCGCAAGACGCCGGGCTATCCGCCCAAGGGCTGTCGGCCGCAGCCGGCATGGAGGCCGCGCACGGAAGGAAGAAACCCGGCGTGGTCTCCGCCAGCCCCGGCGGCCGAACCATATTATCCAGCCTCCCGCCACTGTCGCTGTATGTGCACGTCCCCTGGTGCGTGCGCAAATGCCCTTATTGCGATTTCAATTCGCATGAGCTGAAGGCGGATATTCCCGAAGACCGGTATCTGGCTGCCCTGCAGGCGGATCTGGAACAGGCGCTGCCTTTGATCTGGGGCCGGCAAGTCATATCGGTATTCATCGGCGGCGGCACACCGAGCCTATTGTCCGCGCGTGCGCTGGATGCCATGCTGGCCATGTTCCGCGCGTACCTGAACCTGCTGCCCGACGCGGAAATCACTCTTGAAGCGAATCCGGGCACGCTCGAAGCCGGCCGTTATGCCGACTACGCCGCCAGCGGCGTCAACCGGATATCGCTGGGCATACAAAGTTTCGATGATCGCGCGCTTCACGCCTTGGGCCGCATCCATAACGCCAGCCAGGCGCGCGCGGCGATCGAGTCGGCCCAGCGCGCAGTCCCCCGGGTCAATCTGGACTTGATGTACGCCTTGCCTGGTCAGTCGGTAGAGGCTTGCACCGACGACTTGCGTCAGGCCATGAGCTTTGGAACCGGGCATTTGTCCCTGTACCACCTCACGCTGGAACCGAACACCGTCTTTGCGAAATATCCGCCCGTGCTGCCGGATGACGACGCGAGCGCCGCGATGCAGGATCTGATCACCGGCACCGCGGCATCCGGAGGCTGGGACCGCTATGAAGTTTCAGCTTATGCGCAGCCGGGCCAGCGCTGCCG
>JAEWEH010000404.1 GCA_023389535.1 Pseudomonadota bacterium | reverse complement strand
CCAGGGCGATCCAGCCGCGGCCGGCGACCATGCCCTCCACCCACATCGGGGTATAGACCAGCGACATGAAGGCGCCCGCCAGTCCGCAGCATGCGCCACCGAACAGCAGGGCATACAGACGTATGCGCCGCACGTCATAGCCCAGCGCATGGGCCGACGCGGGCGATTCACCTACCGCGCGCAGAATCAGGCCCGATCGTGTGCGCCCCAGGAACCAGGCAATTGCCGCACAAAGCAGCAGCGACAAATACACCATGGGGTGTTGCCGGAATAGCGCCGTCCCCAGGAAAGGGATGTCTTGCAGGACGGGTACGCCAAATTTGGCGGCTTGCAGGCTTTCCCCCACGTAAGGGATGCCCAGGTAGGCCGACGCACCCACCCCGAACAATGACAATGCCAGCCCCGTGGCGACCTGGTTGGATCCCAGCCACACCGTCAGCCAGGCAAAGAAAGCCGCCATCAACATACCCGCCGCTGCCCCGGCCAGAAAGCCCAATGCGGAACTGCCGCTATGAATCGTGATGGCAAAGCCGGCGACGGCCGCCACCAGCATCATCCCTTCAGAGCCCAGGTTGATGACACCGGACTTTTCATTGACCAGCAAGCCCAGCGCGGCCAGCATCAGGGGCGTGCCGGCGGTGAAGGCCGAGGCGAGCAAGGGCGCGATCGCGTCCATTATTTTCTCCAGCGCAGCCGGTTGTTCACCAGCACATCGCAAGCGAGTAGCGAAAATAGCAAGATACCCTGGAAGATGCCTGTGATGGCACTGGGCATGCCCAGTCGGCTCTGGGAAAGTTCACCGCCGATGTACAGCAGGGCCATGATGAAACTGGAAAATATCACGCCTATCGGATGCAAGCGGCCGACAAACGCAACGATAATCGCGGCGAAGCCGTAGCCGGGTGAAATCGAAGGCGTCAGTTGGCCGATAGGACCCATCACTTCGCTGGCGCCCGCCACGCCGGCCAGACCGCCCGAAACCAGCATGGAAATCCATAAAGAGCGGCGCGAGGAAAACCCGGCGTAGCGGGCGGCCAGGGGCGCGATGCCCCCCACCTGCAGCTTGAAACCCGAGAAGCTGCGCGACAAATACAGCCAGCCGGCCACGGCCGCCAGCAGCGCCAGCACCGCCCCCCAATGCAGGCGCGTACCCGGAATCACGGCGGGCAGCAGGAAGCCGTCCGCAAAAAGACGCGACTGCGGAAAACCGAAACCATCCGGGTCCATCAAAACGCCATGCACGAGATAGCTGAGCAGCAATTGCGCCACATAGACCAGCATCAGCGACACCAGAATTTCGTTGGCGTTGTAGCGATCGCGCAGCCAGGCCACGATCGACGCCCACAACATGCCGCCGACGGCGCCTGCCGCCAGCGTCACCGCAATCAACCAGGGGCCGCCATCGCTGCTTTCATCGATGGCCAGCACGAAGGCGCCCGCGGCGATGGCGCCCATCACCAGTTGCCCTTCCGCACCGATGTTGAAGACATTCGCCCTGAACGCAATGGCCAGGCCCACGGAGATCAGCAGCAGCGGCGCAATCTTGACGCCCAGTTCGGACCAGCCCTGCAAGTCCTTGATCGGCTCGAGAAAGAACACCTCCAGACTGGCAATAGGGTCCTTGCCGACCGCAATGAACAGGACAAAGCCGCAAGCCATGGTCAGCACGACCGCCAGCACCGGCGATAGCCAGGCCATCCAGGCGGATGGACGCGCCCGCGGCTCCAGCTTAAACATGTGTCTGCTCCGTGTGCGGGGCTTGCGGCCCGCTGTCCCATAGACCGCTCATCCAGCGGCCTATCAGATCGAGGTCGGCTTGCGCCGTTTGGATGGCGGGCGACAGCCGGCCCCGCGACAGGACCACCAGCCGGTCGGAGATTTCAAATAATTCATCCAGCTCTTCAGAAATCACCAACAGAGCGCAGCCTGCGTCCCGCAAGGCGAGCAGCTCGGCGCGTATCTGTGCGGCCGCCCCTACATCGACACCCCAGGTGGGCTGGGCCACGAGCAACACTTTGGGCTTGCGTTCGACTTCGCGGCCAATGATGAACTTTTGCAGGTTGCCGCCAGACAGGCTGGCAGCGGCCGCCTTGGGCCCCCCTGCCTTCACCCTGAAGCGCTGGATGATGCCGCCTGCCAGCACATGGATGGCGCTGCGCCTGACCAGGCCGCGCCGGATCGTGCCGGCGCCTTGGTGCGACAACAACATATTGCGCGCTAGAGACAATTCGGGCACCGCGCCCCGGCCCAGCCGCTCCTCGGGAACAAAAGCCAGGCCCCGCGCCCGGCGCCAGGCCGCCGAACGGCGGCCGACGGGTACGCCGCCCAGCAGGATGGCTTGCGGGTCGGTGCGCAGGTCCTCGCCGGACAGGGCTGCCAGCAATTCCTGCTGCCCGTTGCCCGAGACCCCTGCGACGCCGAGGATTTCCCCGGCATGCAGGTCCAGATCTATTTCCTTCAGCTCCGTGGCGAAAGGATGGGCCCGGGGCAGCGACAGCTTGCGTACCGAGAGCATGACTTGGCCCGCTGCCTGCTGCCGATGCTCGATCAAAGGCGGCTCGGCCCCTATCATCATGCGCGATAGGGACGCTTCGGTTTCCTGGCGCGGATCGCACACCCCGGCTACCCGCCCCCCGCGCAACACCGTGCACGCGTGGCACAGACTACGGATTTCATCCAGCTTATGGCTGATATATAGAATGCTGCAGCCCTCGGCGGCCAGCTTGCGTAAAGTGTCGAACAGGGCAAGCACGGCTTGCGGAGTCAGCACCGAAGTGGGTTCGTCCAGAATGAGCAGCTGCGGCTTGCCCAGCAAGGCGCGCACGATTTCGACGCGTTGGCGTTCGCCCACGGATAAGGTGTGGACATGTCGCCTGGGCTCGAGATCCAGGCCATACTGGCGTGCCGTGGCGGCAATCTGCTGCTCCAGTGCAGCCATACTTGTGCCGGCAGGCAAGCCCAGCGCGATGTTTTCGGCCACCGTCAGGGTATCGAAAAGCGAAAAATGCTGGAACACCATGCCTATGCCCAAACGCCGGGCAGCCGCAGGGTTGGCGATCTGGGTTTCCTGGCCATTCCAATACAGCGAGCCAGCGTCCGGCTTGGTCACCCCGTAGATGATTTTCATCAGGGTGGATTTGCCAGCGCCGTTTTCGCCCAACACAGCATGGATTTCGCCTGGCAACACCGTCAGGCCGACGCTGTCGTTGGCGACGACCGCCGGATAGCGCTTGGTGATGCCCTTCAGGGTCAGACGTGTGCTCATGGTATTACGGCATGCTGCGGCTTGGGCTGTGTCAGCGCTGCAAAGCCTTGGCGATCTTTTTATCCGTCTTGTATTGGCCCAAGGCATAGACGGCCCAGATGGCGGCCGGCAGCCAGCCTATGAGGGTCAGCTGCAGCACCAGGCAGAAAATGCCGGCAAAAGGCCGGCCTATGGTGAAAAAGGTCAGCCAGGGCAGCAACAGGGCGATGAGCAGTCTCATGGGTGCAAACCATTTGATGATTATTTCCAGGGCCTGCTATTCTAACCTCTGCTTACCGGAGCCCGCCAACATGACTGAAATCCTTGCCAGCATATGGTTCGCCATCATCCAGGAGTTCTCCGATATCGCCGACGCCGCCGAAGCCACCCGCATCATCGTGCGGCTGCTCATGGCCATTTTGCTGGGCGCGGCCATCGGCTACGAGCGTGAAACACAAGGCAAGGCGGCCGGCCTGCGCACTCACATGCTGGTGTCGTTGGGCGCGGCGATATTCGTGCTGGTGCCCTTGCAAAGCGGTATGCCGGAAGCCGATGTCAGCCGCGTGCTGCAGGGCATCGTGGCCGGCATAGGTTTCCTGGGTGCGGGTGCGATCATCAAGCTTAGCGACCACGAAGAAGTCAAAGGGCTGACCACGGCTGCAAGCGTCTGGGTGGCGGCGGCCATCGGCATCGCTGCAGGCATGGGCCGTGAAGCCACGGCCATCGTCAGTACACTGGCGGCACTATTCATACTGGCCGTGGTCAGACGGGTGGAGAAGCATATCGAACCCGTGAAATCCACCCAGCCAGCGGGCAAGGGCACGAGTCGCTCAAACGCCTCATCGGAGGACTAGCACTTGATGTCCTAGCGACGTTTCAGGGCTTCGGTTGGTTGGACGGCCAGTTTTCGCGGTTGGACTTCTCGGCGCTTTGGTTTTTGCCGTTCTGCTTGTCGTTGCCTTGCTCGGCGCCATCCGGCTTTGCAGGCGCTGCTTGTCCCGGCGGAGGCGCTTTGGGGTCTTGCTTCGCCTGAGCCACCAAAGAACCGCAACCACCGCCGTCGTCGGTGCCCACGTTAAGCAAGGGCAGCAAGGCGGCAAACGGTGTGGCCAATACACCCAGCGCCACCGCAGCGCCGGCCCGGGCCAACAGTGGTCCGGCCTGCACCCCCACGTCGGGGTTTTTGAAGGTGCCTTTGGCGTACAAGGGCGAACGCAAGGTGAACACCCGCACTGTCTTGTTTTCCGGGCGTATGTCCAGATCTAGGCGCTCAGTGGCCAAATTGATCTGGCCGGTGATGGTCACGACGACGTCATCCGTTTCCAGCCGGAACGCGCGCGCGTCCATGACCCCTTTCCTGACGCCGAAGTCGGCTGCCAGGCAATCCAGTACGATCTGTTCGTCGCCGAATAATTTCACCATGATCATGTTGGCGACATTCAAGCCTGCCGCCTCCAGCAGGAAGTGACTGATCGTACCCCGGCTGACAAGCGCCTTCAGTTCACCGTTGGAATGTCCCAGCAACTCGGCAATGGAATTGCCGGCTCCGGAGAGCTCGGCATCGCCGTGCAATTCGCCAAAACTTGCATTCATGGATTCGGCGCCGGGGAAAAGCTTCTTCAGCTGCAAGTGGCGCGCGCGCGTCTTGAGTTCGGCCTTGATGGGATCCGACTTCCCATCCAGCTTGATGGTATTGCCCAAAGTGCCCCCGGCCACCCCAAAGTTCAGGGGCGTCAGACTTAGCACTTTGTCATTGAGCTTCACATGGGCTTCGATATTATCTAAAGGCAGGTCCTTGTCGCGCAATATTCGCTTTCCTTCGAACTTCACATCCGCGTCCATCACCCCCCATGCATCGGTATTAATTTCCGTCACCGGCAACGCTTTGCCAGCCGGCTGGCGGCTTTTCTGTTTTTTGGAATCGGCAGACTTCACGTCGCTGGTGTCCGCCCCAATCAGCGGACCCAAATCCTGGAAGCGCAGCAGTTTGGATTCGACCTCGCCGCTAAGCAGTGGGCGCGGCTCGCGGATCTGATAGACCAGCGTACCTTCCAGGTCGCTTTCCCCGACCTTGCCCTGGAAATTTTCATAGCGCCAGCGATCGTCTTCGCCTTCGAGCATCGCGATCAGCCTTCCTTCAGTGCTATAGGGAGGGGTATGCGGCAGCGCGACCCCTATCAGAGGAAGCAAGTCGGACATCGTAGGCCCGGCCAGCTTCAGGCGCACGTCAAGCGAAGCCAGCTTTTGCGGGCGCGTCACCGAGCCCTCGAGCTCTATGGTGGTGCCACCGATGCTGACCTTGCCGCTCAATGGGAAAGGGTCGCTGCCTTCACGCAAAGACAATATGCCGCCGGTTTTGCCCTCGCCTCCGATTTCCGCATCGTTATAAGTGCCGCTGGCTTTCCAGCCTAAGCCATAGCCACCGGAACCGCCATCTTGCAGGCTGTCCAATTCGGCTTTCAGGTCCAGTTTGCTGGCCGCGTCGACCACCTGCGCCCTGACCCGCTTCAACGATATTTTTTGCAGGTCGACCCGCCACTTCGAGGGCGGGCTGTCTTTGTCTTTTTTCTCGAGCACCCAGTTGGCCTGGCCATCGGCCCGGCGCTCCAGCAACACGTCCGCTTCTTCGATATCCAGGCTGTCGAGCTCAATAGTATGGTCGAGCAGAGGCACGGGATTCAGTACGATGGAAAGGCGGGACACCTTCGCCATGTCCTGATTCTCGCCTTCCCAGGGACTGCCTACGACAATATCGTGGGCGGTCACCCGCGGCCATGGCACGCAACGGCTCAGCCCCCCCTGCTCTGTATGCCTGGACCAGTCCACGTCCAGATCACCATTAATCGTGACCTGCCTGCCCGCCACTTCACTGGCCTGCCGGTTGACCCATGGCCTGGCGTAGTTCCAATCGAACAGCGCCACGAAGGCGACCGCCAGTACCAGCACCGACAGCAAGCCCACACCTGACCAAAGCAAGACTTTGACGA
>JAEWEH010000379.1 GCA_023389535.1 Pseudomonadota bacterium | reverse complement strand
AGCCTATCACGCCTGGTCCGGTGTTGCGCAAAGCACCAATGCCACACAGACGGAAAGAGCGATTGCCATCCTGTATGCCTTGACGGGCAGCTTCGACGCCCCAGGTGGAAATCGCATCTACCCCAAGCAACCCGCAAACTCAGTGAACGGCCTGGATCTTATACCGGCAGAGCAGCGGGCCAAAGCTTTAGGCCTGAACGATCGGCCGCTGGGCCCGCCAGCGATGGGCTGGGTGACCGCACGCGATTTGTATCAGGCAATACTGACCGCGCAGCCTTATCAAATCCGGGCGTTCATGGGGTTTGGAACCAATCAACTGGCATCCCAGGCGGATGTAAGCATGGCGCAAGCAGCGTACCAGCAGTTGGAGTTCCATGTGCATTGTGATTTGTTCGAAACGCCTTCAGCGAAATACGCAGATATCTTCCTGCCCGTGAATACGCCTTGGGAACGCGAAGGTTTGCGCATCGGCTTCGAGATCAGCCAGGCGGCGCAAGAGCTGGTGCAGTTGCGTCCCAGGATGGTGACGCCCAGGGGCGAATCACGATCCGACAACGATATCGTGTTCGATTTAGCCTGCCGACTTGGCATGAACGACGTATTTTTTGACGGGCAACTGGAAGCTGGCTGGGATTACCAGTTGGCGCCGTTGGGTGTGTCGGTGGCGGACCTGCGGCGCAGTCAAGGAAACAGCATACGTGTCCCGCTCGTTCATCATGACATGGAATATGGCCGGCCCCTGGGTGCCGACGGGAACAGTCACGCTCAAGGCGGCGCCGTCCATGGCTTCAGTACCGAAACCCGGCGCGTAGAGCTATATTCCGAGCTGTTGCTTCGCCACGGCTATGACCCGCTGCCCAGCCATGATGACACGGCGGCCGGTCTAGGGCACGAAAACACTTATCCCCTTACTCTGACCTCGGGCAAAAGCGGATACTACTGCCATAGCCAACAACGGTCACTGGCCACTCTGCGCAAACGCTCAAGAACGCCCGAAGCAACCGTTAATCCCGCTTTGGCCGCGGAGAAAGATATTCAATCGGGAGACTGGATACGAATTACAACGCCTGCAGGGTCCGCGCGGTTTATTGCCACACTGGATCCCCATATCAAGAAGGATGTCATCCATGCTGATTATGGATGGTGGCAAGCCTGCGAAGAGCTTGGTGAGCCTGCTTACCCCGTATACGGGCCACAGAACAGCAACTATAACGGCTTGATCTCCGCCGTTAAGGCAGATCCCATAAGCGGTTCGGTGCCGATGCGCCATTTTCCCTGTCAGCTTGAGCGTGATCCGGCTGTCGACCCTGCCGGGCGTCCGTGGTCAGGATGGCATGAGTTTCATATCGCGGCCATGCGCCGTGTCGCCGAAGGGGTGCTGGAATTGGAACTATCGCCCGACGATCACCGTGTCCTGCCTGATTACCGGCCCGGTCAGCATATCGCCGTCGAACTCGCTCCCGATGACGGCACACCCATCACGCGCACGTATTCCTTGATAGACGCGGCGCGGCGCGGTGCACGGTCGTCCTACCGAATCGCAGTGCGTCATCAGCGCGGCCTGGACGAACAAGGCGTGGCGTGGGAAGGGTTGATATCGGGCCACCTGCACGCCAAGGCCCGTGTGGGGTCGGCGATCAAGGTGGGGGCGCCAGGCGGGTCCTTCATTCTTCCCGAGCATTCCACGCAAGCCGTCGTCTTATTTGCGGGTGGCATCGGCATCACGCCGTTTCTGTCCTACCTGGAATCATTAATGGCTGCACCAGACATGCCCGAAGTCTGGTTGCATTATGCGAACAGAAACAGCCGCACAAAAGCATACGGCGACCGCTTGCGTCAGCTCTGCAAACAACTGCCTAAACTGACCATCAAGGATTATTTCAGTGAGCCGCTGGCAACGGATGCCGGCCCGCGCGAACTACTAGGCGCTCATGTGGTGGCCGACACATTGATCGACGCCCGGGCGCGGTTCTATATGTGCGGCCCCTCCGCCATGATGGACAGCATCCGGGAAGGACTATGCGCTAGGGGTGTACCGGCATTCGACATTTTCAGCGAGGTATTCCGCTCACCTCCCACATTGGACCTGAATAACGCCGGGCGGTTTACGGTATGTTTTGCACGCTCCAACAATACCGACGGACAATGGACGGCTGAACGCGGGACCTTGTTGCGATTTGGGGAAGAGATGGGGCTGCATATGAACAGCGGCTGCCGGGTAGGGCAATGCGAAAGCTGCGCAGTCAAGATCATCTCGGGACAAGTGCATCATTTGCATGGCGCCGAGCCAGACGACCCTTCAATCTGTCTTACCTGCCAAGCGATCCCCGCGAGCGATCTCGTGCTTGACGCCTGATGGCTGATACGTACTACCTGGATAAGCTGAATGAAAATATTTGATTCCCAGGCAACGCGCTCCGCGCTGCCCTTCGAGCGCCTCATACCCGCGTTGCGCGATGCATTTGCGGCGGCTTGCCATGTCCCGCAGCGCCATGTACATCGCATTGGCCAGGGCTCCCCGCATCCCATGACGACACTCATCATGCCCGCTTGGTCGGATGGCGGCTTGCTGGGCATCAAGACGGTCAACATCGCCCCACGCAACAGCGAACTGGGCAAACCGGGCCTGCACTCCACCTATTTACTATATGACGCCTGCACAGGGGAGCCGCTGGCGCTGATGGACGGCGACGAGATCACCTCAAGGCGCACTGCTGCCGCGTCAGCGCTGGCTGCTTCCTTTCTTTCCCGCGAAAACGCATCGCGCATCCTCATCGTGGGCGCCGGGCGCGTCGCGAGCCTATTGGCCGAGGCCTACGCCGCAGTTCGACCGATACGCGAAGTCCTCGTCTGGAATCGGCACGAAGATGCCGCGGCCTATCTGGCGCATGACTTGAACCGCCGCGGCTTTGAAGCGTCTGTCGCAGACAATCTTGCTGCAGCCGCGCAGACCGTCGACATCGTTAGCTGCGCCACGCTGGCTACACAGCCCATCATTCGCGGAGAATGGCTGCAGCCTGGCTCCCATCTGGATTTGATCGGAAGCTTCACACCAGAAATGCGAGAGGCTGACGACGAAGCCTTTCAAGGCGCGCAGATCTATGTTGATACTGAGGAAGCTTTGATCAAGTCCGGCGAACTGCTGGGACCCATGTCGCGGGGCGTCTTCGAGGCGCGAGACATTACCGGGACTCTGGAAGACTTGTGTAGGGGCGGAACCACCGGGCGCCAGTCGCAGCAGGACCGCAGCGTTTTCAAGTCAGTGGGAACAGCGCTGGAGGATTTAGCTGCTGCAACACTTGTTTATAGGCATGATCAGTAAAGACAAGAGGAAGCAACACTGGCCGGGGGCTTGAGGCAATCTGATACTTCCCATATGGTAACGGCTTTCATCACCATTTAAGCAGGCTTCATTTTTTAATAATCATAAGGCACGCCAATGTCAACACAGCACAAGCTTACCAGCACGAACTCATCCGGGCTCATGGGCCCCATAAACAACTTTCTGGAAAGATGGATCCCGTCGGCCATGACATTCGCCATGGCCCTTACCATCATCGTGGCCCTAATGGCCCTGTTCTTGACGGACTCCGGTCCAACGGACATCGTGCGGTACTGGGGCAGTGGCTTGTCCGGCATTCTGGCATTCATGACACAGATGTGTCTGATCCTTCTGCTCGGCCACATACTGGCGAATACGGGTCCGCTACGCAAAGTGCTGATTGCACTCGCGCGCGTCCCGTCCAGACCCGCAACCGCTTATGTGTTCATCTTCGTTGTCAGTGCAGTACTTTGCTACTTTGTCTGGGGCCTCGGGCTGATCGCCGGTGCCGTACTAGCGCGCGAGGTTGCCGTACAAGGCCGGGAAAGAGGCCTGAAGCTGCACTTTCCGCTGTTGGTCGCAGCGGGATACTCTGGCTTCATCGTCTGGCACATGGGCTATTCGGGCTCGGGGCCGTTGACGGCGGCGACACCGGGTTCTTTCCTGTCCAAGGCGCTGGGCGGCCAAACGATTCCGGTGTCGGACACGATATTCGCTTGGTGGAATATTACGGCGACCATACTGGTCATTGTCGTATGCGCCATACTCTTTTGGCTGGTGTCGCCCAAGAACGGCGCACAGATATACGAACTTCCCGCTGATGTCGGCACTGAAGAGCGCAACGTCGCCAGCTATGACGTGGTCACGCCCGGCGACCGTATAGACGCCTCCAGGATTTTGATATTTATTTTTGGTCTGGCACTCCTGGCGTATCTGATCGTCCATTTTTCGGGTGGCGGCAGCATCACCCTGGACATCGTCAACTGGTCATTGCTCGCCTTGGTGCTGCTTTTCTCCAGGAACGTGTTCGAGCTCATACACCTGACCCGGAATGCCGCGTCCAGCGTCGGAGAAATCCTTCTGCAGTTTCCACTCTACGCAGGAATACTGGGCATCATGCAAAAAACAGGTCTGATCGCGCTGTTTTCCGATGTCTTCGTATCGATTGCCAATCAGCAAACCTTCGGAGTGCTGTCCTTTCTTTCCGCCGGTATCGTCAACTTTTTCGTCCCCTCGGGCGGCGGCCAGTTTGCGGTTCAGGGCCCCATCATGCTTGATGCCGCGCAGAAGCTCGGAGTCGACCCGTCAGTGGCCATAATGGCGGTAGCGTATGGGGATCAGTGGACCAACATGCTGCAGCCGTTCTGGGCGCTTCCCATTTTGGCGATAGCGGGCTTGAAGATGCGAGACATTCTCGGCTATACCATGGTAACGCTGGTTGGCTCCGGGGTTGTAATGGCCGGAACACTGTGGTTCATATCGCAGTGATCAACAAGCGGCGGGGCTCGGTCTCCCGCCTATAGGCGGCGGGCGCCCCCCGTCGCGAAACCGAGCCGGGCGGCGCTATCGGCTAAAAAAAGCGACTATCTCCTGCAGGACCACGTCAGGCCGCTCTTCGGCCAGATAGTGCCCGCAATCCACCGCGTGGCCGGTAACTTCGCTGCGTGAAACGTCTTGCCATAGCGACAGCACGTCGAAATTTTGGCCCACGGCCCCATGCTGCGCCCACAGTACATGTAACGGCACGGACAGATGCCTGCCCGCATCCCTATCGTTGGCGTCATGTTCTAGATCGATGCCGGCAGAGGCGCGATAATCGCTGCAGATGCTGCGTGCGGTATGGGGCAGTGCGATACAGCGCTCGTATTCCGCCAAGGCTTCCGGCGCAAAGGCCGACAGGCCAGCGTGCCGGCGCCCTGAAACGTTGTGCAAGTAGGCAACGGGGTCGGCTTCGATCAGCCGTTCGGGCAAAGGAGCGGGCTGGATCAGGAAGAACCAGTGCCAGTAGGCGCGTGCGAACGCCATGGAGGTGCGCTCGTACATGGCCAGCGTGGGTGCGATATCCAGAAACAGCATGCGCTCCACCCGGTCCGGATGATCGAGCGCGAGGCGATGGGCAACACGCGCGCCCCTGTCGTGGGCGCCCACCAGGAAGCGTTCAAATCCCAGCTGTTGCATGACCTGGATCATGTCTTGTGCCATCGCACGCTTGGAGTAAGCGCTATTGTCCGGGCCAGGATCCGGCCTGGATGAATCGCCAAAGCCCCGAAGATCCGGCACGACCACGGTGTAATGTTGCGCCAGTTGCGGGGCCAGACGATGCCACATGACATGGGTCTGCGGGTGGCCGTGCATCAGCAAGAGGCCCGGCCCTTGCCCGCCCACGCGCGCATGAATGCGGATATCGTTGTTGACGATAAAGTTATCGGCGCGGAAGTGCTCGAACATCTTGGTCATCCTTCAGAAAAGACGGGGCTATAGCCTCGACGCTAGGCTATATCCTGGACGCTACCCTACTATGCGGTGCCGTCCCGATGATGTCGAATAATCCAATGCACTCGTGCGTTGGACGATCTAATTCTCCGCCGTACATCCTGCTCAAGCGATCTGCGCCAATGCGCGCTCGATTTCTGCCGCGCTATTCGGCCGCACGAGCCGCGCCACTTCCTGGCCATTGCGCAGGAATATTAAGGATGGCCAAAGCTTGATGCGGAACGAGCGGCCCAGGGGGCGGCCGCTGCCGTCTTCCACCTTCAGGTGGTCTACGGCAGGATGGGCCTGGAATGCTTGCGCAATCAGCGGCTGCGCAGAGCGGCAGTAACCACACCAGGCCGTGCCGAATTCCAGCACCAGCGGACCCGCCCTTGCATCGATGGCCTCGCGGGTCGGCTCTATCGATGCATACTCATACGTCATAGCCATTTCTTGCTCCTGTATAAACATCAAAGGGCCACACCGGGGAAGCAACCGGCATGCCGGCCGAGAGTCCCAAAAAGCATGCAAGCATGAAGCTTATGCCCCACGGAAGGATATTCCGCAGCGTTGTCCGCGCATGGCCGGCCGCGTGGTAAACGCGGTATTCTTGCTGGTCGCTAATCATCCCGCGGCCATCTTCCTATCGTGCATTTGAAATGTTAATCCAACTATGCTGACTGTCCTGCAACGCGTATCCCAAGCCAGTGTTACCGTCGATGGCAAAACCATAGGCAAGATCGAACACGGCTTGCTTGTACTGCTATGCGCAGAGCACGGCGATACCACAACCCAGTCGGACGCATTGCTGGCGAAAATCCTGAAGCTGCGCATCTTTGCGGATGAAGCCGGGCGCATGAATCGCAGTGTGCAGGATGTCGGTGGCGGCCTGCTGGTCGTCAGCCAATTCACATTGGCAGCCGATGCGCGCAAGGGCAACCGCCCAAGCTTTACGGCAGCGGCCAACCCGGAATCAGGCAAGTCCTTGTATGAATATTTTCTTGGCCGCGCCCGCGAGGAACACCCTGCGGTTGCATGCGGCGAATTCGGCGCAAACATGCAAGTGCGTCTGATCAATGATGGACCCGTGACGATCCCGCTGCGAATACCACCTGAATTGTAAACATCGTCGCTGAAGTGCAATGAACCGCTAGTATTTTTTCTACCGACCGAATATACTCTCGCCCATCAAGGGGAGTAGCTTTCTTTCCGCAGCATCGTCATTACGGCCGTCTTGCAGTGTATCGCATGCGCCCGGTGCTCGGGCAACATCACCATGTTGCAAGCAAGACCTTGCCGTTTAGGGCAAGGTTCGTCTCCAGCAAATACAAACGCTGTGGCCTGTGTCCTAACGGATCAGGCCATTTTGCTTTTCTGGATGCCCTTTCAGGCTTGCGCCACCCATCAGGCAATCCGGTTCAGGCGGCCCGGTCCACCACCTTTTCATAATTTATACCCTAGGGGTGACTTGACTATGCTTGAATTTTTACAAACTCTAAGCTGGGCGGCGGTGTTTCAGATTATTCTGATCGACATCCTGCTTGGCGGCGACAACGCGGTGGTGATTGCGCTCGCCTGCCGGAATCTGGATGCGAAGCGACGCATGCAGGGCATTATGTGGGGCACGGCAGGTGCCATTATCCTGCGCGTGATTCTGATCGCCTTCGCACTGACCCTGCTCAGCATACCGTTCCTGAAGATCGTCGGGGCGTTGCTGCTGGTGTGGATAGGCGTGAAGCTGCTGATTCCGGAAGACGACGCACATGGCAATATCCAGGGCAGTGCTTCCATCATGGCGGCCGTCAAGACGATTATCGTCGCCGACTTCGTCATGAGCCTGGACAACGTCATTGCCATTGCCGGGGCCGCCCAGGGCGCCCATCCCGACCACCAGCTGGGCCTGGTCATTTTCGGCCTGGTCGTCAGCGTTCCCATCATTATCTGGGGCAGCACGATTGTATTGAAGCTCATCGACCGCTTCCCGATTGTCGTGACCTTCGGTGCGGCACTGCTGGGCTGGATTGCCGGTGGCATGCTGATCACGGATATCTTCATCGTTGAACGCTTCGGCGAGCCTACCGCCATGATGAAGATCGCCGCCGAAGTGGCCGGGGCGGTGCTGATCGTCCTGCTTGGCAAGGGCATCGCCCGCCGCAAGCAAGTGGCCGACGCCAGCGCTTAATGGCAATGATTGCGCCGCCGCTCCTGGGCGGCGCGCATCACTTCCACCTGGGAAAAACGAGGGTTCGACCCTCGTTTTCCATTTTTGGCAGCAAGCATGCGAAAAGCGTGATGGCGCGGCATACAAGGCAGCATCTGCCTCGTCCTGCATGTCGCCCCGGGACCCGGATACGGCCGGATTGGGAATACCGTAACGCCAGGCCCAAGCGTAACATCAGCACTATTTCCCGAGGAGACAGCCATGTTACGTAGCGCCGTATCCCTGATCGCCATTGCATTCGCTTTTGCCGCGTTTTTGCCAACCCCTGCGCAGGCAGTCATCAAGATCAATCTGGCTCATGGCAGGGA
>JAEWEH010000337.1 GCA_023389535.1 Pseudomonadota bacterium | reverse complement strand
GCCACTGGTGGCGCGTACAGGGTCGCTGGTGGCGAACCTGCTGGAAGAAAAGAACCGGCCCTTGGGCTTCAAGCTGGCTGCGCGCGCCGAGGAAGGCGTGGCCTATGATGGCGACATTCCCGAGCGGGCGAGCGTCTGAATGGCTGACGCGAACAACAAGGAGGCCGCATTGCTGGAGCCGGCCGAGGTCGTAAGCCGTTATCCCGACCACGGCTATACGGTGACGGGCTTGTTGGCCAGCCGTGCTCAGGCCCTGCCGGACAAGGTCTGCCTGGTGTTTGAAGACCGCTCATGGACTTACAGCGAACTGGCGCGGGATGTTGAACACATGGCGTCATGGCTGCTGGAAAAAGGGGTAGGGCACGGAGACCGCGTCGGCGTATTCTCGACCAACCATCCTTCCACCGCGATGCTATTTCTGGCGCTGGCGCGCATCGGCGGCGTCATGGTGCCCGTCAATCCAGAATTCGGTGTGCGGGAAGCGGCTTATGTGCTCAACAATGCACAGGTGCGGGGTGTGGTGTGTGCGCCGGAAGCTTACGAGCGCACGATGCAAGCCTGCGCCACACTGGCCGATGCGCCTTGGGTGGTCCTGAATGAAACCGGCCCCGACGGTGCAAGCACACTGGACGACGAACTTTCTGCTGCGCCGCGCTGTTCGATCGCATCCGTCGCTTCGCCCGACGCGACCTGCGTATTCATTTATTCATCCGGCACAACCGGTGCGCCGAAGGGGGCGATGCATGGCCAGCGCGGCTATGTGATCACCGCGGAAAGTTTTGTAGTGCGCATGTATCTTCAGCCCGAAGACCGCATCCTCTGTGTGTTGCCCCTGTTTCACATCAATGCGCTGTTCTATTCATTGGGCGGCGCGCTTGCCGCCGGGGCGACGCTGGTGCTGGCACGCCGTTTTACGGCCCGCGGGTTCTGGAAAATGGTTGCCGAGTCCCGTTCCACCACGGTGAACCTGATAGGCGCCGCCGCCAACATCCTGACCAAACGGGATCGATCCGAGTACGTCGCGGGGCATGCATTGCACAAAGCGTTCATCGCGCCGCTGGATGCGTCATTGGTCGACGTGTTCCGGGATCAATTTAATGTGCCCACGCTGATTGAATGCTACGGCATGACCGAGATTCCCGGCGTCTTGGCCAACCCGTTCAAGGGGCGTAGGAAACTGGGCAGCATGGGCCAGGTGTCGCCGCACTTGGCGCCAGGGTTGCCGCAGCCGCGGTTACGCATCGTGGACGAAAACTTTGCCGACTTGCCTGCTGGCAGCCAGGGCCAGCTGCTCGTCAGTACGCCCACCATCATGCAGGGCTACTATGGCGACCCTGAACGCACCCAGGCGGCGTTTCACGACGGCTGGTTCATCACGGGTGATATTGCCTGGCGGGACGATGATGATTTTTATTGGTTCGTGGCGCGCCAGAAGGATGTCATCCGCTGCCGCGGCGAAAATATATCCGGCGCGGAATTGGACCGCGTCATCGGCAGCCACCCGGATGTGCTGGAGGCGGCGGCCATAGGGGTTCCCTCCGACCTGGGGGAAGAGGATGTGCTGGCAGTGGTGGTGGCGCGGCCAGGTTCCAATATGGCTGCGGCCGACATCGCACGCTGGGTCGCTGGTCAATTGGCTGCCATCAAAGTTCCGAAGTACGTCGTGTTTACCGATGTCCTGCCCAAGACAGCGACTCACCGCGTTGAAAAATTCAAGCTCAAGGCCGATCGCGAACTGCTGGCGCGCGCTATGGCCACATCAGCAGCCAGTCAGCCGTCCAACATAACAGGCGCGGCGGGATAAGCGCCGCGCCCTTTCGGAGACTCATCATGATACGACTACGCAACCTGAACAAACTATTGATCGCCGGCGTTTTCGCCGCTACCGTTGGCGCGCCTGTCGCCGCCGCGACCTATCCCGAAAAGCCGATACGCGTGCTGGTGCCTTACGCACCCGGTGGCGCCACCGACATCCTGGCCCGCATGGTGGGCAAGCAGCTGTCCGAACACTTGGGCCAGCCGGTGGTCATCGAGAATAAAGCGGGCGGCAACACCAGTATCGCGGCCACCCAGGTTGCGCGCGCGGACCCGGACGGCTATACCTTGCTGTTCACCAATGACGCCACGTTCGTCCTGAACCCGGCCTTGTTCAAATCGCTGAATTACGACATCGACAAGGAATTCAAGCCCGTCGGGACGGTATGCGACCTGACCTTGGGCCTGGTCGTGTCGTCCAGCACCGCCGCCAATTCCATAAAGGAATTGGCGGCCTACACGCAGGCCAACGCCGACAAGTCGGCCTATGGTTCTTTCGGGGTGGGCAGCCAGCCGCATCTGATGGGCGAAATGTACAACAAGCTGACCAACTCCAAGGTCACACATGTACCATACAAAGGTTCGTCGCCCGCCGTAGTCGACGTGATCGGCGGCCAGACTTTATTCACTTTTCCCGCCATGGCCACGGTACAGGGCCACCTGAAGGCCGGCAAGGTAAAAGTGCTTGCACTATCCGGTGAAGAGCGTTCGCCCCTGATGCCCGATGTGCCCACATTCACCGAAGCCGGCTATCCCGAGATGAACATCGGCGGTTGGTATGGGTTCCTGGCCCCGGCGGCCACACCGGATGCGGTGATCGAGAAGCTGAACAAGTCCTTGGCCGAAGTACTGGACAAGCCGGACTTCAGAAAGGACCTGATCGCCCAAGGCACCGTTCCCCTGAAGCTGACCCCCGAGCAGTTCAAGCAGAGGATGGCCGCGGAAGTGGAGCGCACCAAGAAGATTGCCGAAATGGCGAACATCTCGGTGGAATAAGACTGCCGCCTAACCTTGGCGCTATCGCGCCGGGCGCCGTCAGGCTTGAACCGACAGCGTCAGGGCAGGGTAGCGCGCAAGCTGGCTGCTGATCTGGTCCGAGGCCCGCAACAATGCGGGCAGCCTGCTTGCTATCAGGGCTTTCCTGTCGACCCGCGTGGAATCTGCGGAGCAATTGATGGCCGCCACCACGCGGCCGTGATGGTCGCGCACCGGGACGGCAATGGCGATGGAGCCAAAGGCGATGGCATCTTGTGCAATGCCGTAGCCGTGCTTCATGACTTCGTCGAAATGGGCTTGCAGCTCTTCAGCCGTGATGGGCGTCCTGGGCGTGAAGGCGGGAAAAGGCGCTTGCGCCAGATAGGCGCTGCGCTGCGGCTCGCTTAAATGGGCGAGCAGCACATAACCGGTGGAGGCGGCATGGGCCGGCATGCGCGCGCCCACATACTGCCGCAGGCGCGCCGGACGATTGCTGGGGATATGCACGATGTAGACCACATCGTTGCCGTCCAGCGTCGTCAACGACGAGGCATCATGGAAGGTGTCGACGAGTTCCTGCAAATAGATCTGTGCGACCTCGTTCAGATTCATCGATTCCACAAAAGCCGATCCCAGCTGCAGTACCTTGGCCGTCAGCACAAAGCGGCGGCCATGCTGGCGCACATAACCCAAGCTGGCCAGGGTAAGCAGCGAACGCCGCACGGTGGCCGGGCTGAGCCCGGTGCGCGCGGCGATTTCGCTAAGCGTCATTTCCGGCGTTGCGCTGGAAAATGCCTGAATGACATCCAGTCCGCGAGCAAGCGCGGTGACGAACTCGGGATGGCTGCCTTTTTCAATCATCCCGTGATTATACGTTGCCCACGACAAGGCGCGGGCTGGGCGCAACCGCTGTTCGCGCTACTTTACGTCCGGCCTTGGGTCTGGAACAAAGCCATCCCGATTGGGCATTTTCAGGTCGGTCAGCGTACGGGCGTCGATGGTGTCGCCTTCTTTGGCCAGGTCATTTAGAAACAGCACATAGCCTGTGACTGCGTAGACTTGTTCGTCGGTGAGGCTTTGCGGTGCGGTCAGCGGCATGGTCCGGCGGATGTAGTCGAACAAGGTGGGGGCATAGGGCCAGTAGCTGCCCACAGTCCTGATGGGTTTGGCGCTGGCCAGCGTGCCTTGCCCGCCGGCCAGCCGGTCGCCGATGCCGCCTTCGCCCTTGGCGCCGTGGCAAGACAGGCACTGGGTGTTGTAAAGGTCGCGGCCGGCTGCCACCGTGCCGCTGCCGGGCGGCAGACCTTTGCCGTCTGCGAACACATTGATGTCCCATGCCTTGATTTGCGCGTCGGTAGCCGGTGCGCCAAAGCCGTATTTTTCGGCGGCACCGGCGGGCGCCGACAAAAATAGCGCGGTCAGGGCCAGGCCCGCCGCAGCAGCCGCAGCGCGAGTGGCGTGTAGGTTGTGGTTCTTACAGGCGAGCATTGGTGACCTCCCCGCTTTCAGCGATGCGCCAGGCTGTCATGGCGTTGTTGTGGTAGGTGCCGTTGACGCCGCGAACCGCGGTGAGTTCTTCCAGCGTAGGCTGTACGTAGCCGGTTTCATCGGTTGCGCGGCTAAGAATGACGGCCGGCTGGCCGTCCCAGTTCCAGGGCAGCCTGAAGCGCGTAAGCGCCTTCGTCAGCACGGGTTCCTGCAGGGTGGCCTGCTGCCAGGTTTTGCCATCATCCACGGACACATCGACGCGTGTGATCTTGCCTTTGCCGCTCCATGCGATGCCGGTAATTTCGCAAAACCCCTTGCCCGCCATTTTCTGTCCGCCTGAGGGAGCGGTAATGATGGATTTGGCTTCCATGATGAAGGTGAATTCGCGCGCCTTGCCGTCGGGCTGCAGGTCGGTGTATTTGGACGTTTCCTCGCGCGAGTGCACGGGCTGGTCGGTGACCTGCAGCCGGCGCACCCACTTGACGTTCATGTTGCCCTCATAGCCGGGGAGCAGCACGCGCAAGGGATAGCCTTGTTCGGGCCGCAGGCGTTCGCCATTCTGGCTGTAGACCAGCATGGCGTCATCCAGGCATTTTTCCAGCGGTATGCTGCGCGTCAGGCCGGCGCCGTCCGCGCCTTCCGCGATGACCCATTTGGCGCCGGCTTGCAAGCCCGCTTCGTCCAATATGGTCTTTAGCTTGACCCCCGTCCATTCGGCGCAACTGACCAAGCCATTGGCTTGTGCAGCGGTTTTCCCGTAGACCGTGTAGCCAGGGTTGCCGGAGCATTCGAGAAAATAGATTTGCGAATGCGAGGGGTAGCGGCGTATTTGCTCGACGGTGAATAGCAGGGGGTTATCCACCAGGCCGTGGACCATCAGCCTGTGCTGATCGGGATCGATAGTGGGTATCCCGTTGTGATGGCGTTCATAGAACAGGCCGTTGGGTGTGATGATGCCGTCCAGTTCCTGCAGGGGCGAACGGGTGGAGGACGAGAAATACTGCTTGTCGGTGGGCCGCAAATGGCGCACGACGTCCTTTTCGAATTCCGATGGGTGGCCATAGAGCGCACTGCCTGTCAGCGCCCCCGGTTTCTTCATCGATTCCGGTACTGGCAGCGCCCCCGCACCGGCGTCCGCAGCCATTGCTGCGCGCCCGGCCAGGCCCGCCGCGGCCATCCCCGTCAGCGCGCCTGCGCCCTTTTGCAGGAAACCGCGCCTGGCTGGTTGTTTCACGGTGTGGACTGGCCCGACATCTGTGCGTATAGCACTTTTTGGTGAAGCATGGCCGTCGGCGACGGGATGCTGATCTGGGGCGATGTACTTGTCCGGCATGTAATACCTCCTGGTGTTGTGGTATTTCGCGCCTGTGGCCAGGGAGCATCGATGCCTGCCGTGCGCTGCTCGTAAGGTGCTGGATGCCCCGCGGCCATATGCGTATATCATGGTGTTGCCCAGCAACCTTATTCCAGCGACTAGTAGGTGTCAACAACACAAAAGACTAGTCCTTACGCAGCGATACCGCGTCTTGGTCAGCGCGCTGGCCGTGCGTTGGGGGCGCTTCTGACGTGAAATTTCGGAACTTTTTCGGAGCCTGTGCATGAAGACCATTCGTTATTTTCTATCCCCGCGCTCACCCTGGACTTACCTGGGGCACGAGCGTCTGCTGTCGCTTGCCGCCAAGCATGGGGCAGACATTGCGCCGCGCCCCATGGCCCTGGGAGAGCGCGTTTTCCCCGTATCGGGCGGCCTGCCGTTGAACCAGCGTCCGCCCCAGCGGCAGGCATATCGCCTGGTCGAACTGAAGCGTTGGTCGGAATACCTCGGTATCCCCTTGCATGTCCACCCCAAGTTTTTTCCCGTGGACGACCTGCCGGCATCCAGAATGATCGTGGCGGCGATGGCGGCTGATGGCAATCCGGCGGCATTGAAGCTTGCAGGCGCCTTCATGCGTGCGGTGTGGGCGGAAGAGCGCGACATCGCCGATCCGGAAACCATGCAGCGCATTGCGGATGAACAAGGCCTGGACGGCGCTGCGCTACTGGCCGCAAAAGATGGCGCTGAAGTCGTGCAGGCCTTTGATCGCTACACGCAGGAAGCCATAGACCTGCAGGTCTTCGGCGCTCCATGGTACGAATATGCGGGTGTCCCATACTGGGGGCAGGACAGGCTGGAGTTTCTGGATCGCGCGTTGGCTGCAGGCTAGGGCGAAAGCAAGGAGGCGGCTGTGTCGCCGATCAGTCGTCTCCGCTCAGTTGCTGGGCCTCTTCCAGAAAGGCATCCAGCGCTTTCTTTTGGTTGTCGCGGCGCTTGATCGCATAAACGTCGGTGTTCATGATGTTATCGGCGAGCGTGCACG
>JAEWEH010000321.1 GCA_023389535.1 Pseudomonadota bacterium | reverse complement strand
GGTGTTCTGAAGGGGCAGCTCTATACCTTGCAATGGGCCGCCATGCTGATATTGCTGTATTTCATGGAAGGCGTGGTACGTGCCTGGTCGGATCCGGCGCCCGCGTCCGTGTCGATGGCGGCCCTGGAAATCATCCTGTCGTTTATCTTTTATCTGTGCGCGATTCTTTATTTGCGGCCCGCAAAGCGTGCAGCGAAACAACGCGCCGCCCAGTCCGGCAAGGGGGCATGATGGCCATCGATTCCATACGGCTGGCGCAGGTCGGCAATTCGTTTGCCGGGCTTCCGCCCGCTTTCTATACACAGCTCAAGCCACAGCCTCTGAATCATCCCCGGCTCTTGCACGCCAACGCCCAGGTGGGTGCGATGCTGGGTCTGGCGCCGGCGGCTTTGGCCGAACCGGAATTCCTGCAGGTCGTGTCCGGCCAGGAAGCGCTGCCGGGCGGCAAGACATTGGCCGCGGTATACAGCGGCCATCAGTTTGGCGTCTGGGCCGGGCAACTGGGAGACGGCCGCGCGCATTTGCTGGGCGAGATCTCCGGCCCTGAAGGCAGCTGGGAACTGCAGTTGAAGGGTTCCGGCCGCACACCGTATTCGCGCATGGGCGATGGCCGGGCAGTGCTGCGCTCTTCGGTCAGGGAATATCTGGCCAGTGAAGCGATGGCGGGCCTGGGCATCCCGACCAGCCGGGCGCTGGCACTGGTGGTGTCCGACGACCCGGTCTATCGTGAAACGGTCGAGACGGCCGCCATTGTGACCCGTGTTGCGCCAAGCTTCATACGATTCGGCTCCTTCGAGCATTGGTCTGCGTCCGCTGAAAACTTGCGTGCGCTGCTGGATTACACGGTGGACCGCTATTATCCGGAATGCCGGGACGCTGCGGGCAGCGCCGGCAGTGACGGGCAGGATAAGGTCGTGCTGCGCTTCCTGCGCGAAGTCGTCATCCGCACGGCCAAGCTGGTCGCCGATTGGCAGACCGCCGGGTTCTGCCACGGCGTAATGAATACCGACAACATGTCGATATTGGGCATTACGCTGGATTACGGCCCCTACGGCTTCATGGATGCCTTCCGGGTCGATCATGTCTGTAATCACAGCGATACGCAAGGGCGTTATGCCTGGAATGCGCAGCCCTCGGTGGCGCATTGGAATCTATATCGCCTGGCCAGCGCTTTGCTGGGCCTGGATATCGATGCCGAGGCGCTCAAAGAACAGTTGGCGCAGTTCGAACCCGTTTTTCTGGACGCCTATCGCGGTAATCTGACCCGGAAGCTCGGGTTGCGCCGGTGGGAAGAGGGTGATGACGAGTTGCTGGACGACTGGTGGCGCTTACTGCACACGCAGCGTGCCGACTTTACGCTCAGTTTCCGCAGCCTGGCCGCCGCCCCCGAAGACGCGGGCGCCTTCCTGGATCTTTTCCAGGATAAAGACGCGGCCCAGAACTGGCTGGACCGATATGCCCAGCGCTTGCGCCGCGACGATTTGCCAAGGGCCCAGCGCGTTGATCAAATGAATGCAGCGAACCCCATCTATGTATTGCGCAACCATTTGGCTGAAAATGCCATCCGGGCCGCCGCCCAGGGTGACGCGGGCGAGATCGGCGTTTTGCTCGACCTGCTGCGCGACCCTTACACCGAAAGACCGGGATTTGAATCTTACGCGGCCTTGCCGCCTGAATGGGCCGGCCAGCTGGAAGTCAGCTGTTCGTCGTGATGCCGGGATGCGCGCTGATGCATGCGGGCTTCGGCATACCGACGCATGGCGTGGCTGTCTGCAGCCTGCGTTCACATTCTTTAATAAAATCGGCATGGTGACGGCGGGATGTCCGGCCTTCTGACGCCGTTTATCGCGTATTCTTCCATTTCAATCTATAAGAACCTTTATGTCCGGCAATACTTTAGGCAAGATTTTTTGTGTTACCAACTTCGGCGAGTCGCATGGCCCGGCCATAGGCGCTGTGGTGGACGGGTGCCCGCCCGGTCTGGCCCTGACTGAAGCCGACATCCAGGCCGAACTGGATCGCCGTCGCCCCGGAACGTCACGGCACGTCACTCAGCGCCAGGAGCCCGATCAGGTTGAAATATTATCGGGCGTGTATCAGGGCGTAACCACCGGGACGCCCATCGGTCTGCTCATCCGCAACGCCGATGCGCGCAGCAAGGATTACAGCAATATTGCCGATACGTTTCGCCCCGGCCACGCCGATTATTCTTACTGGCGAAAATTCGGCGAACGCGATCCACGCGGCGGCGGTCGTTCATCGGCTCGGCTGACTGCGCCGACTGTCGCGGCCGGTGCGATTGCCAAGAAGTGGTTGTCTGAAACCCATGGTGTGCTGATACGCGGCTACATGAGCCAGCTTGGCCCGATCGAGATCCCCTTCGAATCCTGGGACGAAGTGGCGCGCAATCCATTCTATGCGCCTAATGCCGCCATCGTCCCGGAACTGGAAGCCTACATGGACCAGTTGCGGCGCGACGGCGACTCCATCGGGGCGCGCATCGAGGTCGTCGCGGAAAACCCGCCTGCGGGTTGGGGCGAGCCTTTGTATGACCGGCTGGACGCCGATATTGCGCATGCCATGATGGGCCTGAATGCCGTGAAAGGG
Source organism: Pseudomonadota bacterium (assembly GCA_023389535.1). Classification (GTDB taxonomy): domain Bacteria; phylum Pseudomonadota; class Gammaproteobacteria; order Burkholderiales; family Burkholderiaceae_B; genus UBA6240. The sequence continues at coordinate 2,370 of JAEWEH010000321.1, read as the reverse complement.
GTGTCCATAGGCGCCGGATTCGACAGCATCGTGCAGCGAGGCTCTGAACATGGCGATGAAATCACGCCTGAAGGTTTTCTAAGCAATCATGCCGGCGGCATCTTGGGCGGGATTTCCTCCGGCCAGCCGATTACTGTCACGCTGGCCATCAAGCCGACCTCCAGCATACGCATCGAGCGCCGTTCAGTGAATCGGGCCGGCGAACCTGTGCAGGTACAGACGCTGGGCAGGCACGATCCTTGCGTGGGCATACGCGCCACGCCGATCGTCGAAGCGCTGCTTGCCATAGTCCTGATGGATCATGCGCTGCGCCAGCGCGCCCAGTGCGGAAGCTGATACCGTTAGTTAGTAAGGAGCTCCTGTATGAACAAAACCCGCTACACCCTGTTGTCTCGCCGCCTTGCCGCTGTCGGGCTCGCATCGGCGCTGTCCCTGCTTGCGGCCTGCGCGGCAGTCGATACGACCAGTTCCGGCGCCGTCGGCGTGGACCGCAAGCAATATATGTCCGGCATGGTGTCAGAAGCCGCACTGGAACAAGAGGCCGCGCAGCAATACAGCACGCTGATGGGCCAGGCCAAGGCGCAGGGCGCGCTGGACGTCGATGCAGCCCAGACGGCGCGCGTGCGCAAGATCGCTCAGAAACTGATCGCCCAGGTGGGTGTTTTCCGGCCTGATGCGGCCAATTGGAATTGGCAGGTACACGTCCTGAACTCGGACGAAGTCAATGCCTGGTGCATGCCGGGCGGCAAGATCGCCGTCTATTCCGGGTTGATCAATCAGATCAAGCCCACCGATGCTGAATTGGCCGCGGTGATCGGCCATGAAATGGCGCATGCCTTGCGCGAACATGCGCGCGAGCAAGTGTCGCAGCAAATGGTGACGAACATGGGCTTGTCGGTGCTGTCGGCAGTGACTGGCGCCGGCGCCACTGCGGACCTGGGCAGCGCCCTGAGCCAAGTGATGTTCACCTTGCCCAACAGCCGTACCCACGAAGCCGAGGCGGACCGCATTGGTGTGGAGCTGGCCGCCCGGGCGGGATATGACCCGCGCGCAGCCGTGACCCTGTGGCAGAAAATGGGGGCCCTGAGCGCCGGCAATGCGCCGCCCGAATTCCTGTCCACCCACCCCTCGGCTGCAAGCCGTTCCACTGACCTGACCGCAGCGGCGAACAAGGTCATGCCGTTGTATCAGTCGGCATCGAAATAGTCTACAAGCCCCCCACCCGGTAGCGGGGCGGGGGGTGTGCTGCTGCGCGCCCATTTGCAGCCCGGCCGGCAGCGCGCCCACGGTCAGCCCTGAGGCGCCAATGCTTTGCGGCGACTCGTACGGTAGCCATAGACCGCCACGGCCCCGATCAGCAACAAGCCCAAATAGCCCAGCAGCGGGTAGACCGTTCCAATCAGTTTGGTGAAGCCCACCAGGCTGAGCGCCAGGCCCACGCAGCAGGAGATCATGCTGACGATACGGAACCGGCCGGTTTCCGGGCGGCTGAATCGCGAACTGAAGGCGAAGAACATGCCGACGGCGGTGCTGTATATCATGCAGCTTATCGAGATCGTCATCAGTACACCGACTGCCGGAGACAAATTCGCGGCGAGCCGTTGCGTCGGCAATTCCACGCCCTGCAAGTTGTTCAAATTGACGAACAGCGCGATGTTGATCAGCAGAATGAGGACCCCCAAGCCTATGCCGCCCAGCGTGCCGCCCAATGAAGTGCTGCGCGCATCGGCGTTGCGGCCCGCAATGACGGCCAGCATGGGAAAGCCCACCGATATATTGAACGATGTGTAAAGCAAAGCGCCCAATGCCCAATGAGGCGCGACGGTTTCTTGATGCTGGCTGAGCGCGAACAACTGGTCCATATCCGCATCGGCCGTCAATAGCGAATAGGCGGTGATGATCAAGACCATGACCATGAGTATGGGCGTGGCCGCGCTGACCAGGTCAATAATGCGCTTGACGTTCAGGCACAGGGTGATCACGACAAGCGCCGTCATGAGCAGGCCGCCGGCAATCATCGGCCAGCCGAATTGCTGGCTGAAGAGGGCGCCCGTACCGGCCAGCATCGCCACACCGACTCCGTACAAGAAAAAAGTCAGCATAAAGTCCATGGCGGTGCCGGCGCGGCGGCCGAACAAGGCATACAGCACGTCCTTGTGCGATTCGGCCTGCAGGCGGGTGCCCAGCAGCGCGACCTGGCGGCCCAGCAGTGCAAACAGCACGCCAGCCATGACGGTGCCCGCTATGCTGGCCCAGCCATAGCCGGTAAAGAACTGCAGGATTTCCTGGCCCGAGGCGAAACCGCCACCGATGATGACCCCCATGTAGGCGAAGGCCAGTTGAATGGCATATTTATTCATTGAGCAAAAG
>JAEWEH010000315.1 GCA_023389535.1 Pseudomonadota bacterium | reverse complement strand
GGTTTGCTCTACGGCAACCTGACCCAGTTCGGGTCGCCGTCTTATATGTCCTGGACGACTTCGGGCGAGCTTATTGTCATGGTCATGCTGGGCGGCATGGGCACGCTGTTCGGCCCGCTGTTCGGCGCGCTGGCCATGATCTTGACGGAAGAATGGCTGAAATCGATCACCGAGCATTGGATGATCATCTTCGGTCCCTTGATTGTCGTGCTGATCACGGCCAGCCGGCTGGGCATAGCCGGCCTGCTGCAATCCCTGGGCTGCGATCGGGCGAAGCCGGCGGACCCGGCGCACCAGGAACGGGTTGATCCGGTAGCAGGCAATGGCGGCGCGCCATCACATCAAGCTCAAGCCAAGGAGCCGACATGACGCTATTGAGCGCACGCAAGCTGCTCAAGTGCTATGGCGGCCTGGTCGCCACCGACCAGTTCGACCTGGATGTGGACCACGGGGAGATCCATGCCATCATCGGGCCCAACGGCGCGGGAAAGAGCACGCTTATTGCGCAGCTGTCGGGCGAGACCCGTCCCGATGCGGGCCAGATCCTGCTCGATGGCCAGGACATCACGCACGAGCGCATAGCGCAAAGGGCCTTGCGCGGTATTGCGCGCTCTTATCAGATCACATCGATTTTCCCGGAATTCTCCGCCCTGCAAAACGTCATGCTGACCGTCCAGGCGCATCAAGGCCACAGCTTTCGCTTCTGGGCCCCTACCGCCACCCAGGCCTCGTTGACCGAGCCCGCTGAAGCAGCCCTGGAGCAGGTCGGCCTTGCGGAACGCATGCATGTTCCGGTGGCCGCCATGGCGCACGGCGAACAGCGCCAGCTGGAGCTGGCCATGGTCCTGGCCGGCAAGCCGCGTCTGTTGCTGCTGGACGAGCCCATGGCGGGCATGAGCCAAAGCGAGTCCGCCCATATGACCGACTTGCTGCTGTCGCTCAAGGGCCGCTACAGCATCGTATTGGTGGAGCACGACATGGACGCCGTCTTTCGGCTGGCGGACCGCATCACGGTGCTGGTCTATGGCCGGGCCATCGCTTGCGGCACGCCCGCCGACATCCGCGCCAATCCAGACGTCAGAGCGGCTTATTTGGGGGATGAGTAATGGCCGAACCGTCCCTCATGCTCGAACTCGACAATATCGATGCTTACTATGGCTCCAGCCAAGCCTTGTTCGGGATGGGCTTCCAGGTGGCCGCAGGGCAATTCGTCACCCTATTGGGCCGCAATGGCATGGGCAAATCCACCACCGTCAAAACCATAGTCGGTTTGCTTGCCCCCGCCCGCGGTTCCATCCGTTTAGCGGGCAAAAGCATCCATGGGCAGGCCCCTTACAAGATCGCCAGGGCCGGGATAGGCTTGGTACCGGAAGGCCGGCAAATCTTTCCCAACCTGACGGTGCGCGAAAACCTGCTGGCCACGGCAAGACATAGGTCGGGCACGGGCATGGCATGGACGCTGCAGAACATCTACACCCTGTTTCCGCGGCTGGCCGAGCGCGCCGGCAACCTGGGCGCCAATTTGTCGGGCGGAGAACAGCAGATGCTGGCCATTGGCCGCGCTTTGATGACCAACCCGACCTTGCTGATTCTGGATGAGGCCACAGAAGGCCTGGCGCCTTTGATCCGGGCGGAAATCTGGCAATGCCTGGCCGAACTCAAATCCACCGGGCTCACCATCATCTGCATAGATAAAAACTTGAACTCGCTGCTTGCGCTGGCGGACCGGCATTACATTATCGAGAAGGGCAAGGTTGTGTGGGCTGGGACATCCCCGCAACTGGATGCCCAGCGCACCGACCTGCAGGCCTATCTGGGCGTGTGATGCCGCCCGGTATTGCCGGGCGGGATTACAAGTAGCATTGCCCATCCAGGTAGGCCTTGCGCCAGCGATGGATCACCGTGCGCTCGAACAAACCGCCCACCGCAAATGGATCGGCATTCACGAAGTCTTCCGCTTCGGCCCTTGTTTCCACATCCACGATATAGACGCTGCCGCTGCCCCCTGTGCCATCGTCTTCAAGCTTTGCCCCGCAAGCCAACAGCAGGGATTTATTCTCCTCCAGGTAGTCCAGGTGTTTGTCGCGCAGGGCTTGGCGCAATGCCTGAGTATGCGGCTTGTCAAAGGTTTCGATAAGGTAAGGCATAGGTTTCCTTTTTTTAAGAAAAAACACAATCCGTTCGCGAGCCGCGCACGGGCGACAGTCTAGCGGCGGCACTCGATGCACGCGTTCAAGATACACTCTTTCCAAGCGCGCCGTCACCCGCGCAATAGTAGTACGCTTTTCGGGAAATTTTGTTCAAACCGCCATGACTCTGCGCTCTCATGAACCCATTGCAGCCATCGCCACCGCCCCTGGCCGCGGCGGCATAGGCGTTGTACGCATCTCGGGCAGCCAGCTCGAAACTTTGGCCGCCCGCTTGTTCGACACGCCGCTCAGGCCGCGCCATGCCCATTACTTGCCGTTTAAAGGCCGGGACGGCGCGGCCATCGATGCCGGCATTGTCCTGTTTTTCAAGGCGCCTCAGTCCTATACGGGCGAAGACGTGCTGGAACTCCAGGGCCACGGCGGCCCGGCCGTGCTGCGGCGCTTGTTGCAGCATTGTCTGGATGTCGGCAAGGACCTCGGCATCCGGCATGCCGAGCCGGGCGAGTTCACCCAGCGCGCTTTCCTTAACGAACGCCTGGATCTTGCCCAGGCCGAAGCGGTGGCCGACTTGATCGACGCATCGTCCGAGGCCGCCGCACGCAGTGCGATGGCCTCGCTGAGCGGCGCCTTTTCAGACCAAGTCAATGCGTTGGCCGACCGCGTGGTGCATTTGCGGATGTTGGTGGAAGCCACGCTGGACTTTCCCGAAGAAGAAATAGATTTCCTGGAAAAATACCAAGCCCGCGGCATGCTGGAAGACATACGCCACGACTTGCAGTCGCTGACGCGACAGGCCCGACAGGGCATGATATTGCGCGAAGGGCTGCATGTCGTCCTGGCTGGCCAACCCAACGTCGGCAAGTCCAGCCTGCTGAACGCCCTGGCCGGTGACGACATCGCCATCGTTACACCGATTGCAGGCACGACGCGTGACAAAGTCGTGCAACAAATCCATATACAGGGCGTGCCCGTGCATATTGTCGATACGGCCGGCCTGCGCGAGACCGAAGACACCGTCGAAAGCATAGGCATCGCCCGCACATGGGCTGAAATCGAAAAAGCCAACGTCATCCTGCATTTGCAGGATGCACGCGTACCCGAAGACGAACTGGACACCGCCATCACCCGCCGCCTACCCCCGCGCACGCCTGTGCTGAAGGTGTACAACAAAATTGATTTGCTGACGGATCAGGAGCAAGACCGGCTATTGCGCTTGCTGCCCAACCACGGTGGCGGCATCGGCGATCCTGGCAGCAGCGATGGCAATGTTGATGGTATTGGACCGAGCAATGAAGGCGCTGCCAACGACGGCACCGACAATCGCAGCCGGAGCCGTTCCGGTCCAGCCAGCGCCGTCGTGCCGAAGGACACGGCATCTGCGGAAATCGCCAACGCAGTAGTGGTCGATCAGGGTACGGAGATTCTGGGCATCTCCGCCAAGACCGGCGCAGGCCTGGACGCCCTGCGCCAGAAACTGCTGGACATCGCCGGCTGGGCGCCCGGCGCTGAATCCCCCTGGCTGGCCCGCGAGCGCCACATGACCGCGCTGGCAAGCGCCGATACCCACCTTGCCGCCGCCGCCGAACACGCCAGCCACGATGACCGCGTCCTGGACCTGTTTGCCGAAGAGCTAAGACTGGCCCACGAAGACCTGTGCGCCATCACAGGGCAGTTCACCAGCGACGATTTGCTCGGGGAGATTTTCTCCAGTTTTTGTATTGGGAAGTAATGCCACCGCTAGCGCAACTCGTACCATGTCCCGCGCCCGCCCCCCTGCTGGACCAAATGCCCCTGTTCCACCAGCGTACGGAAGTGCTGTTTGAGCGTGTTGCGGTTGCCGCCGGTCAGACGGATGGCTTCGGCCATGGTGATCCTGCCGTGCTCGCGCGTGAATTCTACGACCTGCAATGCCAGATCCGGCAGCTTGGCCAGCACCAGCTTCTCGCGTTCGACCTTGCGTTCCAGGCGATGTACTTGCTGGGACAGTGCGCGCAGCGGTATCTGAATCTATTTGACAACCCATTTACACCCATTCTGGCGAACTACACGACAAGGGATGGTCCACATGCGTTTTGGAGGAATGCACCAGCAATTTGAGTCCAAGAATAGGTCCAAGCAAGTCGAACACAGCCTGCAAGGCGGTTTAAATCAATAAGATACGATCAATCCTTCTGCATCGAAGGACGCAGGGCCTAAGGCAGCATCCCCCACTCCGCCAGCACCTTTTTAGCGACCCGGAAGCATTCCAGCGCCTGGGGCACACCGCAGTAGATTCCCACGACGTGGATGATGGCGCGGATTTCTTCCATTCCCACACCGTTGTTGATGGCGCCTCGGCAATGCGTTTCCCATTCATGCATCTTGCCCAAGGCGCCCAGCATGGCCAGATTCATCATGCTGCGTGTCTTGGGATCGATGACGGGATCGCTCCAGCCAAAGCCCCAGCACCAGGACGTCATGGCTTCCTGAAATGGCCGTGTGAATTCGTCAGCCGCTGCCAGGTTGTTTTCCAC
>JAEWEH010000295.1 GCA_023389535.1 Pseudomonadota bacterium | reverse complement strand
GCCATGACCCGGTCATCCAGCGGCGCGATCTGCACATCGGCCACGTCGCTCATGCGAACCGGATAGCCCTTTACATTGGCCACTACCACATTGCGGAATTGCTCGACGGTCTGAAGATCAGTGGACGACACGACCGAGAATTCGCGCTGATGGGATTCGATACGGCCGGCCGGGATCAGCACGTTCTGTTGACGCAGGGCAGCCTCGACATCCTGCACGATCAAGCCATAAGCGGCAAGTTTCGCGCGATCCACGAAAATGCGCATGGACGGCAGCCGCTCGCCATAGACGCGCACTTCGGCCGCACCGGGCAGCACGGAAAGACGGGTCTTCACATAGCGGTTGATATAGTCCGAAGCCTCCATCTGCGAATAGCTGCCGGTGGTGACGCCTATATAGATAATGGGCGTGGAATCGGCTTCCACTTTGCTGATGATGGGCTCGTCAATTTCGTCCGGCAAAAAACGGCGTGCGCGCGATACCTTGTCGCGCACGTCGGCGGCGGCCGCATCGGGGTCGCGGCTAAGGTTGAAATTGATATTGATCAGGCTGCGTTCGGACCGGCTGCGGGACGTCATGACGTCCACGCCTTCTATCCCGGCCAACTGGTCTTCCAGGGGTTTGGTGACCTGCGACTCCACGACCTCGGGCGACGCTCCTTTATAGACCGTCACGACCGACACGACCGGCTCGTCAATGGCGGGATACTCGCGCACCGTCAGGCGGTCGTAGGAAATCAGCCCGATCAGCAAGATGACCAGCGACAGGACCGAGGCGAAAACCGGCCGCTTGATGCAGATTTCAGAAAGAACCATGGACGTATCCGCCGATCAGGAGTTGGAACTGGCCGACGCGGCGGCGCCCAGCACACGGACCTCGACGCCATCGCGCAGCTTCTGCAAGCCTGCCGTCACGACCTGGTCGCCTGCTTTCAGGCCATCAAGAATTTCCACCTTGCCGCCGCGCCGCAGACCAACTTGCACCGCGACCCGGGCTGCTTTACCGTCCTGGATGCGGAATACGTATTGTTCCTCGCCCGAAGGCGCAAGCGCGGTTTCGGGCACGACCAGGCCTTGGTCGTCGGCAAACTGCAAGCGCACGCGGGCGAACATGCCGGGCCGCAAGGCGCCATCCGCATTGGGCACATTGGCGCGCAATAATATCGAGCGTCCGCCGACATCCACCAGAGGACTGATGGCCCCCACCTCGCCTTCACGTTCCTGGCCGGGCAGCGCATCAAAGCCCAGCATCAGCTTAAGCCCCGGATGAACCAGGCCCAGGAACTGCTCGGGAATGCGAAAATCCACCTTCAGGGGGTCGACGGATTCAATCGGCACCAGGTCGATGCCGGGGCTGACATAGTCGCCTACCGAGACTGTGCGCAATCCCACCAGGCCGTCGAAAGGCGCGGCGATCACGGTTTTGTCCAGGTTCGCCTGGGCCAGCGCCGCCGCGGCCTGCTGGACCTTCAATTGGCTGGCTGCCTCGTCGCGCGCCTGCTTGCTGATGAATCCCTGCTTGCCCAGTTCCACCGCGCGACGGTATTGGCTTTGCGCCAAGCTTAGATTGGCCTGCGCCTGCTGCAATTGGGCTTTGGCCACGCTGTCGTCCAGGCGCACCAGCACCTGGCCTTGCTTGACTTTGCCGCCTTCATCGAAATTGATCTGTGCAATGCGGCCGGTAATTTCGGGCCGCAACATGACGGAGTTTTCCGAGCGCAGGCTGCCCACGGCGGACACACCGCGTGGCAAAGCGACCTGTTCGACGGGGGCCGCTTCGACCACCACGCGCTTATCGTCGGCGGCTGTCTGGACGGGAATGGCGACGGTCGAACCCGCCGGCGCCGCGGCGCGGTCAGCCAGCCATTTGGCGCCGCCTGCCCCCAGCACCACGCCCGCAGCAAGCGCCAGGAAAAAACCAATTGTGGAAGTCTTCATTGAAAATAATGCAAGGTAAGTTGCGGACACAATTTGTGACTTTAGCACTGTGAGGCATCTTATCCCATGTTTTTTTAAGCCCGCGCGTTTTTCGGCTAAGCATGCCGCGCCGCACGTTGCGCCCGGGCCTGCTCTACCCCCAGGTTGGCCAGCTCGTCGGCGCGTTCGTTACCCGGATCCCCCGCGTGCCCGCGCACCCAGCGCCACTGCAACGTGTGTTGGCCCACGAGCGCATCCAATTCTTGCCACAAGTCGGCATTTTTCACCGGCTTCTTGTCGGCCGTGCGCCATCCGCGCCGCTTCCAGTTGGCCAGCCATTCATTCATGCCTTTTTGCACATATTGGGAATCGGTGTGCACGACGACGTCGCAAGGCCGCTTCAATGCCTTGAGAGCTTCGATGACGGCCATAAGTTCCATGCGGTTGTTGGTCGTGTCTGCTTCGCCTCCGTAGATGGCTTTTTCGTGACGCCCCTGGCGCAGCAGCGCGCCCCAACCGCCCAAGCCCGGGTTGCCCTTGCAGGCGCCGTCCGTCCAGATCTGTACTTGACTACTATTCATCAGCATGGGGCGCCCGGCCCCGACTCCATATTAAATCGGTCGTGATCATTATGCGACCCGCGTTACACACCCACACCAGTATGGCGTCCGGTGACGACGGCCTGGCGCCTGACACGCTTGGCATTTGCCTTCCATGCCGGTCCGACGATGCGCATGCCGCGCACCCGCTTGACCGCGGACACCACGTATACCGCGCCGCATACCGGCCACCAGCGATCGCCGGCAGATTCCATGAATGACCAGCGGTCCAGCCACGACTGGCTGACACACGGCGGCGCATAACAGCCAAACCGCCCGCGGTCCAGCTCCAGGGAAAGCAGCTTGAACCAGTCTTTGATCCGCGGCAGCGACACTTGCAGGTGAACGGGTACAGGCAGCAGCGGGTCCAGGCCGGGTATGCGGTCGCTGGCGCCCCATAGGCTCCAGGGATTAAAACCCGAGATGACCACCCGCCCTTCCGGCATCAGCACGCGTTCGGCCTCGCGCAGCACCTGGTGCGGATCGGCCGACGATTCCAGCACATGCGGCAGCACCAGCAAATCGACGCTTTGCGTCTCGAATGGCAGCGACTCGGGGTCGCACACCAGTACCGCGCCATGCTCGGCCGCGTCCTCGAAAACAATGCGTGTACGCCCTTTGTAGGGTATGCGATTGGCCCGGAGCAAATCCCAATGCGCCAGGCCGATTTGTATGGCATGATACCCGAAGACATTGCCTACAATGGCATCCACCTGTTTTTGCTCCCAGGCGCGCACGTACTGGCCGGGCGGCGTTTCCAGCCATTCGGCAAGGTCTAAAATCAGCGCTTGGTCCCCCGACACGTCAACTCCCCTAGCGTTATGGTGCATGCTCAGCTTATACCGGTGCCCGCCTTCACGGACAACTATATCTGGATGGTCTGTAAAAACGGCCGCGCCATCGTGGTCGACCCGGGCGATGCCGCCCCCATCGAGGCGGCCCTGGCCCAGCGCGAACTGACACTGGACAGCATTTTACTAACACACCACCACGCCGACCACGTCGGCGGAGTGCTCGCATTACAACAGCGAACCGGGGCCACCGTCTATGGGCCTGCCACAGAAAGGCTGCCGGCTTGCGACCACCGGTTGCGTGAAGGCGATACGGTACAATTGCCCGCCGTAGACCTGCAACTGCAGGTGCTGGATGTGCCCGGCCATACCGCCGGGCACATTGCCTACTACGGCAAGCTGGATACGGGAAAACCCGTGGTTTTTTGCGGCGACA
>JAEWEH010000240.1 GCA_023389535.1 Pseudomonadota bacterium | reverse complement strand
CACGTGTGCCCATGGCATTGCCGATCACGCCGATGGACAATGGATGATGCTCGTCAATCGCCCCCTTGCCCATATTCGTCGTGGCCAGCGGCACCTTTGCCAGATTCTGCAGGCGCGCCAATACCTCGGCGGCATCCGAATGGTGGACGCCTCCACCCGCGACGATCAGCGGCCGCTCGGCCCTGACGAGGCGATCGGCCAGTTGATGAACGCTTCCGGGGGGCGGCTGAAAGCGGTCGAGCGGATACTGGCCGAAGCCCTGCTCCGCCAAGGAGTCAGCGACGAAGCGGGCGACCGGCTCGACCAGCACATCGGGCGATACCAGCAGCACCACGGGCCCGGGGCGCCCGCCTGTCGCCTCACGTATCGCTTTCGATACATATTCCGCCGCCCTGCCGGCCAGATCGATGCGGCGTATCCATTTCGCGCAAGCGCCGAAGAGCTTCTCGTGGTCCAGCTCCTGGAAGGCGTTCTTGTCCGCGGCGGCTCGCGGCACCTCCTGGACAATAGCCAGCAGCGGCACCGACGCCTTCATCGCCTCGGCCAACCCGGCCACGAGCAGCGCCGCCGCAGGCCCATTCTGGGCAGTCACGACGGCAATGCGGCGGCTGACCCTCGCGGCGGCGTCCGCCATGGCCACGCCGGCGTTTTCCGTCCGATATCCGTACTGTCGTATTCCGGCTTGCCGAGCCGCTAGAAAGAGCGCTGTCGGGCAGCTCTGCCCGTAGATTTCAGAGATGCCGGCCGCCTTCAACACATCGACCATGGCGTGCGCGGCCTGATAACCGCCGATATCCTGCCTGGCCCAGGTATTGCGCGGCGCCTCCATACGAGACCCCTTGTCCATATTCCCCTGCTTCATGTCGCTTACTATAGAGTTTATTTATGGCCGAACGGCAGAAGGCTGCTCAGCGTCCATAGCAGCCATAATAGGTATGCTAGGAAAACTTGGGAATTCGAAATTCTGGATCAACCTATAGGTTTAAGTTATGAACGTCACCTTGAGGCAACTGGAAGCCTTCATCGCCGTCGCGCAGACAGGCAGCTTCTCCGCCGCAGCTAAAGTCATCCATATTTCACAGCCGGCGCTGACCTCGATGATCCAGAGTCTCGAACGGCATCTGGGCGTAAACTTGTTCGATCGCAGTTCACGCGGGGCGACCATGACCACGTCTGGACGGGAACTGCGGCCCGCCATCGAGCGGCTGCTGGTTGAGTTGAATGAAACCATTGCGGGCGTACTGCACTCCACATCCCCTCGCGGTGGTATCGTGTCGCTCGCCTGTATACCGTCTGCCGCCGCACTCTTCATGCCGCCGTTGATCGCGACCTTCCGCCAGCATTTCCCCCAGGTCAAGATCGTGATGAAAGACGCCATGACGGAAAATCGCGGCATCGTCGACATGCTGCGCGCGGGCGTGATCGACTTCGGCGTCGCCAGCCCAACCGCCCAGGCGGCCGAGTTGCGTTTTCGCCTGCTATTCGAAGATGAACTGGTGGCATTGGTCGCGCGGGCCCATCCCTTGGCCGACCGGGACCACATAAGTTGGCGGGACTTGATCGGCTTGCCGCTGATCGGCATGAGTTCGGAAAGCCATGTCCGTCAGCTCACCGATCAGGCCTTCGCCAAGATTGGCGTGTCCAAGCATCCCTATACCGAAGTCAGCCTGATCACCACCGCCGTGGGTATGGCGCGTAGCGGTCTGGGCGCGACCATCCTGCCGTCTTCAGCCGCTCGGGTCTGCAACCTGGAAGACGTGGCCACCTTGCGCATACTCGACCCTGTGGTGCTGCGCCCTCTGGGTTTTCTATATCGCTCCATGACGTCGCTGTCGCCGGCGGCGAAGCATTTCATGACATTCGTCGAAAGCCGGACGGCAGCGCCTAAGCCGTAGATCGCCGGCTCGGGAAGGACGTCTCTGCTTCCCGCAGAAAAGCCAGCAAGCGCTGGAATGCCGCTTGAAACAGTATCTCGTAGCTCTGACGCTCGACGTAGCCGATATGCGGCGTGGCGATGCAGTTGGGCAGCGAGGTCAATTCACTTTCCCCGATTACCGGTTCGGCGTCGTGGACGTCGATAGCCGCGCCGCCGGGCCGGCCAGCCTTCAACGCCGCGGCCAGCGCGCCCGGTTCGAACAGCCCGGGTCGGCTGGTATTGACCAACAAGGCGGTGGGCTTCATCAGGCCGAGATCGCGCCGCGTCACGGAATGGCGCGACTCCGCGTTCATGCGCATCTGCAGCGTCAGAATATCGCTCTGTTCAAACAAGGCATCGCGCGACTCGGCCACGCTGACGCCTTGGCTGATAGCCGCCCGCAGGCTATTTTCTCGGCCCCACGCCAGCACCCGCATTCCGAAGGCTTGCGCATAGCCATTCAACAATTGCCCGACACGCCCGTATCCAAGAATACCCAAGGTCTGCCCTCGCAGGGACTGGCCTATGCCGCTCCCGGAACGGCCCTGGTGCCAGCGGCCCGCCGCCATGCTGTCCATGTAGTCGTGCACATGGCGGCGCGCGTTCAGAATCAGGGCCCAGGCGATCTCCGCCGCGGAATGCCCGTCGCTGACGCCGCCCTCCAATATCGGTATGCCCCGCGCCTTGCATGCCGCCTGGTCGATATGCGAGGTCTCCGGCACGCCCGCTGTCGCAGTCTGGACCAACGCCTTGAGCGCCGGCAGGCGGTCTAGCAGCGCCGCCGTGATGCGCGTCCGTTCACGGATCAACACCAGATATTGGACATCACGCAGCGATTCGATGGCGCGATCATCCAATGGCTGACTGCTGACGATGCGAATCTCTGCATCCGGCAGTTGCGACTTCAAGTCCGCATAGGCCTGTAGCGCAGGCACGAAGCCTTCATAGTCGTCGATGATGGCGATGATGGGCTGAGCGTGGGCGACAGGCATGCGGTGATCCGATTCAAGGAAGGCTGATGTCATGGTGACGCGTTCATTTGGCGCGGCTTGGCTCAGTTGGCCGAAATGCCCGCCGTCTTCACGACTTCGCCCCACTTGGCCAGGTCGTCTTTCACGATCTGCCCAAGCTCGGCGGGCGAACGGTAGCTGGCGTTCGAACCCTGCTCGTTCATCTGCGCCTTGAACTCATCGGACGTGATGACTTTTTCCATGGCGGTTGCGAGTTTCTTCACCACATCATCCGGCATTTTGGCGGGCCCGAATACGGAAAACCACGCTTCAAGCTGGAACTCCGGCAAGCCGGCTTCCGCCGTCGTGGGAATATTCGGCAGCTTGGGATGGCGCTGGCTGCTGGTGATCGCCAGCGCGCGCAGCTTGCCCGCCTCGACATGGGCCATGGCGGTAGGAGGCGTCGTGATGAACATGTCGATACGGCCCGCGAGCAGGTCTTTCATCGCCGGCGCAGCGCCGCTGTAGGGAACGTGGACCATCTTGGTGCCGGTCTTCAACTGGAAAAGCTCGCCGCCCAAATGCTGGATGGAACCCACGCCGGACGAGGCGAAATTGAATTCGCCCGGTTTTTGTTTGGCCAAGGCGATGAATTCCTGCAAAGTGCGGGCCGGGGAATCCGCAGGCACCAGCATCAGATGCGGTCCGCGGATGACTTCAGCGATGGGCGTGAAGTCCTTGACGGGATCCCAGCTCAGGTTTTTCATCAGAACCGGGTTGCCGGTATGGAAGCCTTCGTACGACAGCACCAGGGTATAGCCGTCCGGCTCTGCCCGTGACACATAAGAATTGGCGATGCCGCCGCTGGCGCCGGGCCGGTTCTCCACCACTACCGTCTGCCCCAGCTCGTCCTTCAGTTGCCTGGCAAGTGCGCGGCCGGCAATATCCGTCGTGCCACCGGCCGCGACGGGAATGATGAGGTTGATGGGATGATTAGGGTAGTCCCCTGCGGCCTGGGCCGTTCCCGCCGCCAGGGCCAAGCTGGCCGCCACCGAGCCGAGTATCGCTTTGAACATGATCTCCTCCTGAGTCCGTAAGTTCTTCTAGACGCCGCAGCACCGAGCCGTGGCGCATCGATCCCGGCGATTATGCACAGGTTGTCGCCCATGTTTCTATGGCCTGGCTCTTGTATCAGCTATGCCGATTTGCTCTAGGCGACGCCGCGTCGAGCCATAAGTTCATGGCAACGCGCGCTTGGCAAGGCTAGGCGGGATCCGTAATCCCTACGGTATTTGCAAATGCAAAGGAATGGCGGCTGCCTCGATCGTCTGGCGCAGCACCGGGCGCACTTGGTCCAGCACGGCGCGGCCCGCCCGTGTCAAGGGCCTGTTCAGCGAGGTCGCGATCATCAAGCGGGTTTCCAGCTTCGGCGCGGCCAATGCCGTTGCCGTCAATTGTCCGGCGCCGACCTCCGCTGCAATCGCCGGCATCGCCAGCACGGTGTGGGCAATACCCGCCAGTGCAATGTCCTTCATGAGCGTGAGGGTGTCCAATTCATACTGCACATCCAGATCGAACTTCAGTTTGGTGGCGGCATGGTCCAGGGTACGCCGCAGGCCATGGGACTGGCTGGGCAACGCCAAAGGCAAATCCCGAAGGTTCCGCAACGATATGCTGGCGCGGCGATCGATGCCCACCCGCCGCGCCAGCTCTGGATGGGATACCAGGAACAGCGTCGCCGTCGCCAGCGAATCGACCGCAATGTGCTGTGATCGCCGGGCATCATGCAGTATGGCGATATCGAGACGGCCGTCGACCAGCCACTCGTGCACATAGCCGCTATAGCCGGTGAGAAAATTCAATTTGATGCCGGGACTGGTTTCGCGGACCTTCTGCAATAGCGGCAGGCCCATCAAGGACATCATGGTCGGCGTCAGGCCCAGGGTGACCGAGCCCGTCAATGGGCGCTCGGCGGCGCTGAGGCCGTCGGCCGCCATGGCCAGCTTGGTCAACAGAGGCCGGATGCGCTCGGCGAAAATCTCGCCTTCGGGTGTCAACGAGACACCGCGCCCATGCCTGTACAGCAGCTTGACCCCGCAGTCTTCTTCCAGCCGTTGCACTTGCCTGCCAAGCGCCGGCTGAGCCACGCCGATGACGCTGGACGCACGCGAGAAGCTGCCATAATCGGCGACCATCAGGAAATATTCCAGACGCTTTAAATCCACGGCTCGCCTGCCCCCACCCCAAGATGCACCGCAAAAGTATAGCTGATATGCCCTTGCCGCCATTGTCAGCGGCATGGGGCATCCGCGAGAATGCGGGCATATACCCATCGTCACACACCTCTTTCGGACACGCAGAATCAGCCATGAAAAACACATCCGCCCATTCGTTGCTCAACATTCTTCACACCAATGGGATCGATCGGGTGTTCCTGGTGCCGGGCGAAAGCTACTTGGGCGTGCTCGACGCCCTATTGGACTTCCCTGCAATCGACACGGTCATCTGCAGGCATGAAAGCGGCGCCGGCTTCATGGCCGTGGCTGATGGGCGCATCACCGGACACCCGGGCATCGCCATGGTCAGCCGGGGGCCGGGCGCCTGCAACGCATCCATCGCCGTGCACACCGCCCAGCAGGACGCCGTTCCCATGATTCTGCTGATCGGCCAGATTCCGAAACAGGACCTGCGCCGCGAGGCCTTTCAGGAAATCGATTACGGAAAGATGTTCGGATCGATCGCCAAATGGGTTTTTGAACCGACCGACCCCGCACAATTGGCGGAAGCCGCATTCAAAGCGGTACGCATCGCCACCAGCGGCACGCCGGGCCCCGTCGTGCTGGTCATTCCCGAAGACATTCAACAGCAAGCGGTCGAACAGCCTGCCTGGAAACATACGCCGCACGCAGCCACCCTGCCGGACCAGGCGTCCCTGGATGGGCTGCGCGCCCGCCTGCTGCAAGCCCAGCGCCCACTGATCATCGCCGGCGGATCTTTCGAACAGCCCGGCGGACGCGAGGCGCTGCGTAGCTTTGCAGAGGCCTGGAACATTCCCGTAGCGGTCTCGTTCCGACGCCAGGACGTCTTCCCCCAGACCCATCCGCTATACGCCGGCGAACTGGGCCTGGCCACGTCGACAGAGCAACTGGATGCTTTCGGCGCAAGCGATCTGATTCTTGCCCTGGGGACGCGACTGGGCGACATTCCCACCCAAGGCTATACCTTTCCGAAGCTGCCGCGCCCCAACCAGACGCTGGTGCATTGTTACCCCGATGACCACATCGTCGGCCTGCACTATGCCGCCGACGCCGGCCTGGTGTGCTGCCCGGTCGAACTGGTCAAGGCGCTGCGACCCGAGCCGTCGGTCAATCCGCCCTCCGAACGCTCGGATTGGGCCCGCAGGCTGGCCGGCATCCACGCAGCTCATGCCGCCTGGCCGCAACGGCACGCCCCGGACGGCATTGATTTCAGCAA
>JAEWEH010000171.1 GCA_023389535.1 Pseudomonadota bacterium | reverse complement strand
ACATCATGTTCAAAACCGGAATCAAATTTCTCGCCGCCGCCATGCTGGGCGCGGTGGTCAGCACCGCCCATGCCGCAAGTTTCCCGGACCGTGCCATTACCCTGGTCACGCCATTCCCCGCCGGGGGGGCAACAGACGGGCTGGCGCGCACACTGGCCGAACACATGGCCAAGACACTGGGCCAATCGGTCGTCGTCGAGAATAGGGCAGGGGCCGCCACCAATATCGGCGCCTCGCATGTCGTGCGAGCGGCGCCGGACGGCTATACTATCTTGCTGGCCACCAACTCCACGCTGGTGACCAACCGCTTCCTGTTCAAGGAACTGCCTTATGACCCGGACGCGTTTGCGCCCATCGGCATGATAGGCATCGGCCCCATGGTGCTGCTGAGCACCAAGAAAGACAACTTCAAGTCTTTGGCCAGTGTGGTCGAGAATGCGAAGGCCAGGCCGGGCGCGCTTACGATCGCCTCCTTTGGCGCGGGCACCTCGTCGCACCTGGCCGCGGAATACTTCCAGCAACTGGCCGACATCAAACTGTTGCATGTGCCGTTCAAGGGCTCGACCCAGGCACTGCCGCAAATCATAGGCGGCGATATCGACCTGTTCTTCGATATGGTTTCCACAGGGATGCCGCAGGTCAACGCCGACAAAGTGGACGTGCAGGCCATCACCAGCAAGGAACGCATGTCCACGCTGCCCGATCTGCCCACGGTTGCCGAATCGGGATACCCCGGCTTTGAGATCACGGCATGGTTTACGCTGGTCGCGCCTCCGGGTACGCCGCAGTCCGCCACCAAAGTGCTGGGCGATGCCCTCAAGGCCGCGCTCACCGATAATGCCGTGCGCAAGCGCATGCTGGTCATGGGTATCGAACCCTCCGATGGCAGCCCGCAGGCGCTGACCCGGCAGATCAAGCAAGAAATCCCCATCATCCAGTCGCTGGTCAAGCGGGCCAATATCGCGGTCCAGTAGCCCCCTTCAGTCATCACGATTATTCACCATGCACACCGATCCGTTTTGGGAATTTCCCCACATGAGCCGGCGCATGCCGGTGCTCGCAGCCAATGCCGTCTGCACTACGCAGCCGCTGGCGGCACAGGCTGGCTTGCGCATGCTGCTGGCAGGCGGCAATGCCGTTGATGCGGCATTGGCCACGGCGATCGCGCTGACCGTGCTGGAGCCCGTCATGAACGGTATCGGGGGAGACGCCTTCGCGCTGGTCTGGCACAAGGGAAAGCTGCAGGCGCTGAACGCATCGGGCCGTGCGCCGCAGGCCTGGACGCCGGCCTACTTTGAAGGCCGCAGCACCATGCCGGAACTGGGATGGGACACTGTTACGGTCCCGGGGCAGGTTGCCGGTTGGGCAACATTGTCCCAGCGCTTCGGCAAACTGCCCTTCGAGGCCTTGTTCGAGCCGGCGATCGCGTATGCGGAAAACGGCTTTGCGGTGTCGCCGGTCATTGCTCGGCAATGGGCCAGGCAGGCGCCGCTGCTCAAGGACCAGCCCGGATTTGCCGAGGCGTTCCTGCCCGGCGGCAGCGCGCCGCGTGCAGGCGACCTATGGCGCTTTCCGGCCCAGGCGAATACCCTCAGGCGCATTGCCGCAAGTCATGGCAGGGATTTCTACGAGGGCGAGCTGGCGGACCGGATCGCAAGGTTTGCCCAAGGCACAGGCGGTGCGATCACCCGGCAAGATCTCGCTGCGCATCAGTGCGACTGGGTGGAGCCGCTGTCAATCAGCTATCGTGGCGAATACATGCTGCACGAATTGCCGCCCAATGGCCAGGGGATCGCCGCGCTGATGGCGCTGGGCATGCTCGATCACTTTGAACCGGCGCGGGCCGATGCCCCGCTGGACCTGTTCAAGCTGCCTATCGAGGCGGTGAAACTCGCCTTCGCCGACCTGCATGAGCACGTCGCCGATCCGGTCGCGATGGGCGAACTGACGGCACAGTTGCTGGATCGGGATTACTTGCGCCGCCGTGCAGCCCTGATTGATCCTGAACAAGCCTGTCTGGCTACGGCCGGCGTGCCCGGCGACGGCGGTACCGTTTATCTGGCTGCCGCGGATGCCGAGGGCATGATGGTGTCTTTTATTCAGTCCAATTATCACGGTTTCGGCTCGGGGGTGGTGGTGCCCGAGACGGGCATCGCGCTGCACAATCGCGGCAGGAATTTCTCGCTTGCGCCCGGCCATCGCAATCAGGTGGCGCCGGGCAAGCGTCCCATGCACACCATTATTCCGGCATTTGTCACGCGCAATGGCGAACCCTTTGCCAGCTTTGGCGTCATGGGTGGCAACATGCAGGCCCAGGGGCATGTGCAGATGATGCAGCAACTGGTGGATCTGGGCCGCAACCCCCAAGCCGCCGTGGACGCGCCACGGTTCCGGGTGCAGCCGGGACCGCGCATCATGCTCGAGGCGCATACCCCGCCGCAGGTGGTCCAGGCCTTGCGCAATTGTGGCCATGACATTGACCTGCAGCCCGCCGACAGTCTTGAATTCGGCGCAGCGCAAGTCATTGCGCGCCAGCCACACGGCGGCTACATCGCTGCCTCCGACCCCCGGCGGGATGGCCAAGCAGTGGGATACTGAGGCATCATACGCAGCATCTGCCCCGAGCAGTGACAATCACAACGGAGACAACATCATGAACCATCAAGCTAGTCGTATTCCTGCTGTTCGCACCCTGATCGCTGGGCTCGCCGCGCTGGCCTTTGCCGGCAGTGTCCAGGCAGCCTTTCCCGAGCACGCGATTACTTTGGTGGTGCCTTATCCGCCGGGCGGCACGACCGATATCGCCGCAAGAACCGTGGCGCAAGCCATGGAAAAAAGCCTGGGCCAGACCATTGTCGTCGAGAACCGCGCGGGCGCCGGCGGAAACATCGGCATGGCCAATCTGGCACGCGCCAAACCCGACGGCTATACGATAGCCATGGGCACCATAGGCACGCAGTCGATCAACCAGTTTCTGTACAAGGACATGGCCTTCGATCCGGGCAAGGACTTCGATCCCATTGCCTTGGTCCTGACTACGCCCAATGTCATCGCGGTGAACGCCGAGTCGGACATCAAGAGCATGCAGGATCTTATTGCCGCAGCCAAGAGCGGGAAGCTGAGCTACGCTTCGCCAGGCGTGGGCTCGTCCGTGCATCTGACCGGGGCTTACCTGGAGCAGGCGGTCGGCATCAACATGCTGCATGTACCATTCAAGGGCGCATCGGCCTCGCTGCCCGCCCTGATCGGCGGCCAGGTGGATGTGCTGCTGGACAACCTGCCCAGCACGCTGGCGCAGATCAAGGACGGCTCCAAGGTCCGCGGGATCGCCGTCACTTCCGCTGAACGGGCGGCCGCGGTTCCCGATATTCCCACCGTGGCGGAAAGCGGTGCGCCCGGTTTCGACGTGACGGCCTGGTTTGCGCTGTATGCGCCCAAGGGGACCCCGCCGGAAGCCCTGCGCAAGCTGACCGATGCGGCAAGCAGCGCGCTGGCATCGGACAAGGTCAAGGAAAAGTTCACCTCACTCGGTGCGCAAACCGGTACGTTGACGGGCGACGAGCTCAAAGCCTTCGAGGCACAAGAGCGCGAGCGCTGGAGCAAGCTCATCAAAGACCGCAACATCGCCACCCAGTAAACAGACGCGGCACCCCCTCGGGGGGCAGCAAGCCGAAGGATGAGCCCGGACACGGGACAGTCCACTGCGGACTGTCCCGAGCCTGGCGAATCGGAGCGGCTTGCAAGCCGCGACGTGGAGCAGCGTGGGGGCATATCATCATTTTTTTACGCCTTAGTAAGGCATTTTAAGGACCAAGGTTAGATCAATGAACGGAGCAGACAGTCTTTGCGACACCCTTTTGGCCAACGATGTGGACGTATGCTTTGCCAATCCGGGCACGTCGGAAATGCATTTTGTCGCCGCGCTGGACAGAAAACCGCAGATGCGATGCATCCTGGGTCTCTTCGAAGGCGTCGTCACGGGCGCGGCGGACGGTTACGCCCGCATGGCGGACAAGCCGGCCGCCACGCTGCTGCACCTGGGCCCGGTCCTGGCCAACGGCCTGGCCAACCTGCACAACGCGCGCCGTGCCCATACGCCCATGGTCAACATTGTCGGCGAGCACGCAAGCTATCACATTCAGCACGACGCTCCGCTCCACAGCGACATCGAAAGCCTTGCCCGACCGATGTCCGACTGGGTACGGCGCATCCATTCCGCTGGCGATGTGTCGCCTGCGGCTGCTGCGGCGATTGAGGCGGCCCGCACGCAGCCCGGCGGTATTTCCACGCTGATCCTGCCTGCGGACGCGGCATGGCAGGACGCGCCTTCCGCCATACAAAAGGCCACCCCTGCTTCTCCATCGCCGATCGGCGAGGCCGCGTTGACCCGGGCCAGGGAAGCACTGCGCAATGGCCGCAAGACTGTCATCCTGCTCTCGGGCAAGGCCTTGCGTGCGCCTGCGCTCGAGGTCGCCGGCTGTATTGCCGCCAAGACCGGTGCGCGCCTCCTGGCGCAGCAGTCCAACGCACGCATGGAGCGCGGAGCGGGGCGTGTTCCTATTGACCGGGTACCCTTTGCCGTGGATGCCGCGCTCAAGATGCTGGAAGGCACGGAGCAACTGATTCTGGTGGGCGCCCGTACGCCTGTGGCGTTTTTCGCCTACCCCGGCAAGCCCAGCGTACTGATTCCGGAAGGCTGCGATGTCATCAGCCTGGCAACGCCTTCCGAGGACCTTTCCCAGGCGCTTGAACAGTTGGCCAACGCTGTCGGCGCGAGCAGCGCCGAGCCTGTGCAGGTTGCCGAGCGCGGCAAGCTTGAACTGCCTGCCGGCGAATTGACGGCCAGCAGTGTGATTCAGGGCATCGGCGCCTTATGCCCCGACAACGCCATCATCTGCGACGAATCGGTCAGTTCGGGCCGGGACTCATTCAAGTGGACCTGGAACGCCGCGCCCCACGACTTCCTGCAAATTACCGGGGGCGCCATTGGCATCGGCATCCCGCTGGCTACCGGCGCGGCAGTGGCCTGCCCGGATCGCAAAGTCATCCTGATGCAGGCCGACGGCAGCGGCATGTACACGCCCCAGGGCTTGTGGACACAGGCGCGCGAACAGCTGGACGTCGTCACGGTCATCTTCGCGAACCGCCGTTACGCCATCCTGCAGAATGAACTCAAGATGATGGGGGCGGGCGAGCCTGGCCGCAATGCACGGCGCATGCTGGACCTGGACACGCCTTTCATCGACTGGGTGCATCTGGCGCAATCCGCCGGCGTCGAGGCAGCCAGGGCAACGGATGCGGCGACCTTTGTCGACCTGCTGCGCACAGCGCTGTCGCGCAAGGGCCCTTTCCTGATCGAAGCCATCATCTGATCCGATTTCCATCCCCAACACATTTCGAGCAACAGCATGAGCACATTGAGCGCCATCCAGAACCGGGACATCAGCTTCCAGCTGCATCCCTATACTAACGCGGTCAAGCATCAGCAGGTCGGGCCGCGGATCATCGAGCGCGGCGAAGGCATTTATGTCTACGATGATCTGGGCCGCGAATACATCGAAGGCATGGCAGGCCTCTGGAGCGTGGCGGTCGGTTTCAACGAGCAGCGCCTGGTGGATGCCGCGACCCGGCAGATGGCCAAGCTGCCCTTCTACCACACCTTCAGCCACAAGACGCACACGCCGTCGGTCGAACTTGCCGAGAAGCTGGTTCAACTGACACAAGGCCGCATGCACACGGCTTTTTTCACCAACTCCGGGTCGGAAGCCAATGACACCGTCATCAAGATGGTCTGGTATTACAACAACGCCCTGGGTCGCAAGCAGAAAAAGAAAATCATCGCGCGTACCCGTGGTTATCACGGGGTGACCGTCGCATCGGCCAGTCTGACCGGGCTGGCGCCCAACCACGGTGGCTTTGACCTTCCCCTGTCGCAGATGAAGCACGTGACCTGCCCGCATTTTTACCGGGAAGGCAGGGCGGGTGAAACGGAAGAAGCCTTCGCTACCCGCATGGCGGAAGAGCTTGACGCTTTGATCCAGCACGAGGGCCCCGAAACCATCGCCGCCTTCATCGGTGAGCCCGTCATGGGCGCGGGTGGCGTTATCGTGCCACCCAAGACTTACTGGCAGAAAATCCAGGCGGTCTGCCGCAAGCACGATATCCTGGTCATTGCCGACGAAGTCATCACGGGTTTCGGGCGCCTGGGCACCATGTTCGGGTCTGAACAGTTCGGCATTGAACCCGACATCATGGTGTTGTCCAAGCAGCTCACTTCCTCTTACCTTCCCCTGGCTGCGGTGCTGCTCAGCGAAAAAGTCCATGCGGTCATTGCCGATTACTCCGGCAAGCTGGGCACGTTCGGCCATGGTTACACCACCAGCGGACACCCGGTAACAACAGCTGTGGCGCTGGAAAATATCCGCATCATCGAGGAACGGCAGCTGGTCCAGAACGCTGCCCGCATGGGGCAAGTGCTGCAATCATCCTTGCAGGCGCTGAACGACCATCCGCTGGTTGGCGAGGTGCGCGGCACCGGGCTGATCGCCGCAGTGGAGCTGGTTGCGGACAAGGCCGCCCGCAAACCCTTTGATCCCTCCGGCAAGCTCGGGGCGGCGATCTTCGAGCGCGCGCACGAGCACGGCCTGATCGTCCGCGGCATCCAGGACAGCATCGCTTTCTGCCCGCCGCTTATCATCAACGAGGCGCAAGTCAAAGATATGGTAAGCCGCTTTGTCGATACGCTTGAAGACGTCAGCAAAGCAGGCGGCTATTGACGGAAGGCCAAAGCGCTAGCCATGCCATTCCGCTCAAGCCCGGGCTAGGGATTTGAGTGCAAGGCGTATGCCTTCGGCCACGTCCACCCCCTCGGGCAGGCTCTTCAAGGCCTTCTGCGATTCAACGGCGGAATAGCCCAGCGACAGCAAGGCGTTCAGCACGTCGTCGCGGCCGGCGGCGGGGGTTCCGGCTTCAGCCTGGCCCAGGTCGGCGCCCAGCTTGCCGCGCAATTCCAGCAACA
>JAEWEH010000194.1 GCA_023389535.1 Pseudomonadota bacterium | reverse complement strand
GGACACGCCCGCTGGCCGCGGTGCACGGCGCGGCCAGCGGCGACCCCGCGCCCGTCGCGACTGCTGGCGCATCCCGACTTCTGGAAGAGCCTTATGAAAACTTTTCTCGACCGTATCGACGCCTATTTGAACGCCATCGACGCGACGCTGATGTTCTTTGCCGTGCTGTGCCTCTGCGCCATAGGCTTGTTGACGACCGCCGATGTCGCGATGCGCTATGCCTTCAACAGCCCTTTTGTGTTCGCCTTCGACCTGACGTCGATGTATCTGTTTCCGGCCAGTGTCCTGCTGGTGCTATCCGACGTTTTCCGCAAGAACGAGAACATCGACATTGACCTGCTGTCCCGGCGCCTTCCTCTACGTCAGTGGCGGTTCTTCTCCTTGGTCGGAGGCCTGGCAGCCTGCGCCCTCTTCGCCGTGATTGCGGTGCTGTATGTCGGCAAAACCATCCACGCGTATGAGGCGAACGAAATCACATTTGGCGCCATCAACTGGAAAGTGTGGCCTGCACAGGCTATTGCCGCAGTCGGATTTTCCTTTCTATCGCTGTCGATTCTGTTCCGTTCCCTTCAACACATAGCCGGCGTATCCCGGCGCCCCGCTTCCGGCGGGTCGGCCGAGTAAGGATTACTTATGATTGTCGCCACCACACTTGCGCTGCTATTCATCCTGCTCGCCCTGGGCATACCCGTCGCATTCACGCTTGCCGTTTCAGGGGCGGTCGGACTATTGCTGGTCGGCGGGCCGACGCTGGTGTACGGGATACTGGAATCCGCCCCGCTTTCGGCCCTGGACAGCTTCGAGTTCATCACCATTCCCATGTTCATCCTGATGGCGCAACTGCTGACCATCAGCGGCATCGCCGATAATCTTTTCGGCGCAGCCGCCGTGTGGCTGGGCCGCACCAAGGGCGGGCTGGCCATCGCCACGGCGATAACCGGAGCGGCCTTTGGCGCCATCTCGGGATCCAGCACCGCCTCGGCCGCCACCCTGTCGTCGACCAGCATCCCGGCCATGATGCAGCAAGGCTATGAACGCAAGTTCGCCAGCGGGGTCGTCGCCATCTCCGGCACGCTGGCCATGCTGATTCCCCCCAGCATCGCCATTGTCTTTTATGGCTTGTTGAGCGGCGCCAGCATCGCCAAGCTGCTGATCGCCGGGGTCATTCCCGGTCTGGTGGTCACTGCCGCGATTGCGTTGACGGTCATGTTCCTGGTGTACAGGGAACCCAGGCTGGCGCCCAACCGCCAAAAGTACAGCTGGCCCGAAAAAATTGCATCGCTCAAAGTCATCGGCCCCTTCGCCCTGATCTTCGGCTTTGTCACGGGCTCGATCTATATAGGTTTGGCGACGCCGGTGGAAGCGTCGGTACTGGGCGCGTTCAGCTCCATGGTGTATGCCATGGTCTTGCGACGGCTGACGTGGCGCAATTTTTACCAAGCGGCCGTATCCACCGCCCGCACCACGGCGATGATCGCCCTCGTGCTGATCTGCGCCCAGATCTTCAGCTACTTTCTGACGCTTACCCAAACCACGCAGTCCCTGATCCAGATGGTGGGCGATTCTGGCTGGCCATCCTGGGTGATACTGCTGAGCATCGTTTTGATCTACCTGGCATTGGGTTGTCTGCTGGATCTGATTTCCACACTGATCCTGACCGTTCCCGTGGTGCTGCCCATCGTCGTGGCCCTGGGCTACGACCCCATCTGGTTCGGCATCGTCGTCATCATTACCGCGGAAGTCGGCATGATTACGCCACCGGTCGGGCTGAATGTCTTCGTGGTGTCCAAGTACACCAACATCGCCGTCGTGGACGTGTTCCGCGGTGTCGCGCCCCATTTCTATGCGCACTTGCTGGTCATTGCCCTGCTATGCGTGTTCCCCGGCATCATCATGTGGCTGCCCAATCTCATGAGCTGACACACACACAAGAAGGCCCAGGCCGCCAGACCATTTTCCATCTGAACCTTTTTCGGAGTATGCATGTCCAGTCCATTGGTAAGCATTGAATATGAAGGCGCGATCGCCCGCGTACGCATGAACCGCGAGGACAAGCGCAATGCCCTTAACGTTGCGCTGATCGAGCACTTGAATGATGCCGCGCGCGAGCTCGGCAAGCGCCGCGATGTGAAAGTGGTCCTGCTTTGCGGCACGCCGAAAAGCTTTTCGGCCGGCGCGGACCTGAACGACCCGTTGCAATTCGATCCCTCACTGACCCTCGCGGACAAGCGCCATTACGCCCTGCTGGGCGCCGATACGGCGCGGGCATGGGAACAGCTGCCACAAGCCACCGTCGCTGCCGTCGAGCGCTACGCCATCGGCGGCGGACTCGGTCTGGCCCTGGCCTGCGATTTCCGCGTCATCGGCCGTAGCGCCTTTCTGTGGGTGCCGGAAGTGGAGATCGGCGCCAACTATGGCTGGAATACCGTGCCCAGGCTGATCAGCCTGGTCGGCGTCGCCCGAGCGCGGCGCATGATACTGCTCGCGCAGCGCATACAGGCGCCGCAAGCACTCGAGTGGGGTCTGGTGGACGAGGTGACTGACGACGGGGCTACCGAAGGCAAGGCCATGGAACTCGCCCAAGCCCTTGATGCCATGCCCAGCATGGCGTTGGCGGTAAGCAAGCGCGCCATCAATGCCGTCGCCGGCGCACTGACCCAGATATCCAGCCATGGCGACATGGAGCAAGTCCTGCTCTGCTTCAGTGACTGGAGCCGGGAAAAAAGCCAGCAATAAGGAAGTCCCATGACACCCGTTCCCGCCTTTACCAGCCTGGCCGAGTTTGCCGGCGACACGGCGCGCAAACACCCCAGTCGGCTTGCCCTTGCTTCCGAGCATGTGCAGTACACCTACCGCGGCCTGGCCGAGCGTGTGCGCCTGCTGGCCAGCTATCTGCTTGACCTGGGAGTGCAGCCGGGAGATCGCATCGCCGTCCTGACCACACCCAGGGCGGACTCCTACTTGCTCTTCCTTGCCATGAACGCCGTCGGCGCCACGTGGCTGGGGCTGAATCCGCGCTATACGCTGCCCGAAGTCCGGTACGTGATGGACGACGCCCAGCCCCGGTTCCTGTTCTTTATTGCAAGCTTTCGCGAACAGGACTTTCTGGGCTACGCCGATGCCTTGCGGCACGATTGCGCATATCTGGAGGGCATGTTCTGTCTGGACGACGATAGCTCGATCGCGCAGCCGCTGCGCCAAGCGCTTTCCGACGTACGCGCCAGGGGAGAGCGCTACGAAGACATTCTTGCCGCAGGCCCGCGCGCGGATTATCCCGCCATGCTGGTGTACACCTCCGGCTCCACGGGCAAGCCCAAGGGGGCCATGCTGACCAACGGCGCCATGGTGCGCCGCAGCCTTAATCAATTGGTGCAATGGCCGGTGTCCGACTATCCGCGGCTATACAACCCCTACCCCATGAACCACATTGGCAGCATGCATTGGGTATCTTCCTACGGCATCGTCGGTGGCGGGACCATCCATTTCCGCGAAAAATTCGAAGCGGACGAAGTACCGGATCTGGTTCACCAGCATGCCGTCAATGTGCTGGAGTTTTTTCCCACCATGTACAAGATGGTGCTGGAATCACCCAAATTCGATCCCGCCAAGTTCGGCTCCATCGAGTGGCACATTTTTTCGGGCGCACAAATGCCCATGGAGCTGCTGCGCATACTCGCGCCCATGCCGGGGCAGATCGGAACCTCTTACGGCATGACCGAGACTTGCGGATCCGTTACGTATGCAGCGCCGGGCACCAGCCTGGAGGTGCTGTCCGTCACCATCGGACGCCCCATGCCCGAAGGCGAGGTCCGCGTGATTCGGCCAGACGGCCACCTGTGCCTGGAAGGCGAGATCGGCGAAATACAAGTCCGGCCCGAATCTTGCACAACAGGCTATATCAACCGGCCCGAGGCCAATAAGGCCGCTTTTACGCAAGATGGCTGGTTCAAGACCGGAGACCTGGCTGAAGTCATGGCCGGCGGCAACTTGCGTTTCATCGGCCGCAACACAGATATGTTCAAGTCCGGCGGGTTCAATGTCTACCCCAGGGAAATCGAACTGGCGTTGGAGGCCCACCCATCGGTGCTGCAAGCCGCCGTCATCGGCGTGCCCCACCCTCTGTTCGGAGAAGTGGGATACGCAGTCGTCAGCTTGAAGGCAGGCGCAGAGCAAGATGCGGAACTGCTGAAGGATTGGTGCCGAAGCTGCCTGTCCGATTACAAGCGCCCCAAACACATCGAAATCCGGCCCGAATTGCCCCTGCTGCCCGTAGGCAAGGTCGACAAGGTGTTATTGAAGGCCCAGGTTGGCGGCACATTCGAGACGCCGCTACGAGCCACCGCGTGAAAGCTTATGGCTGCCACGCAAAGGCATAGATTCACAACATGTCAGGAGATTAATCAAAGTGAGCATACTGACTGAAGTCATCGATAAAGTACTGCTGGTGACCATAGACCGTCCCCAGGCCATGAATTCCCTGGATCCCTCCACCGACGAGGAGCTGTCCGACGCCTGGCAGATGTTCGAAGACCGCGACGACCTGCTGGCCGCGGTACTCACGGGCTCGGGCGCGAAAGCGTTTTCGGCGGGCGCCGACCTCAAGACCATGCTGCCGGGCTTTCGCAATAAAGTCCTGGGGGGCGAAAAGGATCTCGACTGGGCCTTCGGCGGAGGCCTGGCACGGGGGCGCATCCTGGAAAAACCGGTCATCGCCGCCGTAAACGGCCACTGCCTGGCCGGTGGGCTGGAAATGGCTCTGGCCTGCGATATCCGCATATGCTCGCCCAACGCCACATTCAGCCTGGCCGAAGCTTTGTGGGCCATCGCGCCGGGGGCCGGCGGTACCCAGCGCTTGCCCCGCGCCATTCCCATGAGCATGGCCATGGAAATGCTGCTGACCGGCGACCCCATAGACGCCGAGACGGCCTTCCGGATAGGACTGGTCAACCGCATCGTGGATCAGCCGGAGCTCAAGGACTCGGCACTTGCGCTGGCGGCCAAGATCGCGTCGCGCGGGCCCCTGGCCATCAAGGCCATCAAGCAGCTGGTCCGCACAGGCATCATGGACCCGCAGAACGGGCATCAGCTGGAACTGGACACATTCATTCATCTGGTACGCACCCGCGACGCGCAGGAGGGCTATTCGGCGTTCGCCGAGAAGCGCGCGCCCGTCTATACCGGACAGTAGGCGCAAACATCTACCGCGGCACGGCCGCCGGCCGGCCGTACACCTTGTTTTCGATTTTTCCCACACCTTAGAATAGGCACGCTCATGTTGAACTGGAACGAATACCACTCTGGACTGATGACCCGTATCGGCGAATTGTCCGAACTCAGCCCCGATACCGTCAAAGGCTATGGCACCTTGTCCGCCGCCGGCGGCAAGACCAACAGGCTGGACGCCAAGACCCGCGAACTGATCGCTATCGCGGTGGCCGTCACGACCCGCTGCGACGGCTGCATCGCCGTGCATTCCAAGAAAGCATTGGCCGCAGGCGCCAGCAAGGAAGAAATCTCCGAAGCCCTGGGCGTGGCCGTCGCGCTGAACGCCGGTGCGGCACTGGTGTATTCAGCCCGTGTCATGGACGCCGTCGGCGCCGAAGCCTAAGGAGACCCGACCGCGCGCCCCTTCACCGCCAAGCATGGCATACTGTAAAAATCGACAAGGGGCGCCGCGATCTGCCGTCAAACAGGCATTAGGTCCTGTTAGCGCAGAAAGAGCATCCGCACGAGCACGCAAATAGTTGTCCATCAATGCACATATCGCCAACCAGCACTCGTATGCGCCTGGATGCCCCGGTGCTGATCATCATCGTTGCAGAGCTGTTCTGTACTTCGCTCTGGTTCAGCGCCAATGGCATTACTGAATCCCTGCAAGCCATCTGGCATTTATCGCCGGGCGACATCGGCTGGCTGACCAATGCCACGCAGCTGGGTTTCATCGCCGGCACCTTGGCCTTGGCCGCAACGCGCCTGGCGGACAGCTATCCTGCCAGCAGAATTTTCTTCGTTTCCAGCCTGGCCGGCGCAGCCGCCAATGCCGGCTTCGCACTGGTGGCGCAAGGGCTGGCCAGCGCCATGGTGTTTCGTTTCCTGACCGGCATGGCGCTGGCCGGCATCTATCCCATAGGCATGAAGCTCATCCTGTCCTGGACGCGGCAGAACAGTGGCCTTGCCCTCGCCCTGCTCGTCGGCATGCTGACTTTAGGCACGGCGCTGCCGCATGGCTTGCGCGCCATGGGTGCAAGCTGGCCGTGGCAAGCCATCATGTACGCCGCGTCGGCCCTGACTGTAATCGGCGGAGTATTCGTGTATTGGCTGTCCGACGGTCCCCATCTGAATGTCGGCAAGGATATGCGCCCGGCCTTCAACTGGCGCAATGCTTTGGCGGCCTTCCGGGCGCCTGATTTTCGTGCCGCGGCTTTCGGCTATTTTGGCCATATGTGGGAACTCTACGCCTTCTGGACCATGGCGCCCTTATTGCTCTACAGCGTGCTGGGGGACGCCGCAACGCCGGTCGCCGTGTCGGGCTACAGTTTTCTTATCATCGCCGCTGGCGCTGCGGGCTGCATGCTGGGCGGTCTGCTGGTGGCATACGTGGGCAGTGCCCGCGTGGCGTTTACGGCGCTGGCCGTATCGGGGACGCTGTGCGGGCTCTTTCCCTTGCTCGGCGGCATTCCGGCCATGCTGGCCATTGTGGTATTGGTCATCTGGGGAATCGCCGTCGTCGCGGATTCACCGCAGTTTTCCTCACTGTCCGCCCAGGCCTGCCCGCAAGATTCCGTAGGCAGCGCTTTGGCCATACAAAACTGCATTGGCTTCTCATTGACGCTGGTGGCCATCTTCCTGGCCACCAGCCTGTATGCCGCCCTGGGAGCCTATGTTACCTGGTTGCTGCTTCCCGGCCCTTTGCTTGGCCTATATGCCATGCGCAGGCTGGTCTTCGGGATAGAATGAAGCCGATGCGACACCGTGTCGCCTGCACGCCATGAAAAGGAAGCGCCCCATGCTACGTCTGCTGCTGCTACGCCACGCCAAATCAGATCGCCCCGAAGGCGTTGCCGACCACGAACGCCCCCTCGCGCCGCGAGGAATCCGGCAAAGCGAAGCCATGGGCAAGTACATGGCCGAACAGGGCCTGCTGCCCGACCTGGCCATCGTGTCCACCGCGCGTCGCACGCAGGACACCTGGCAGCTTGCCCTGCCCGCTTTCATGGCCGTCATTCCGGAACAGGACGAGGCGCGGATTTATGAAGCCTCCGTCGCCGACATCCTGGAAGTCATCCATGAAGCTGATGCCAGTAGACGCGTGCTGCTGCTGGTAGGGCACAACCCCGGCTTTGAACAGCTTGCCGGCCACTTGGTGGGCAGCGGCCGTCCACAAGCCCTTGCCCGGCTTAAAAAAGAATTCCCCACGGCTGGCCTGGCAGTGATCGACTTTCCGATCGCTGACTGGGCGTCGGCGACCGCCGGCAGCGGCTACCTGGACCGCTTCGAAACACTGGCCACGATCAGCAACTAAAGCTCGTCCTTTTTGCGTTGCTCGTCACTTCCGTCGGGCTTTCCGGGTTGCGG
>JAEWEH010000121.1 GCA_023389535.1 Pseudomonadota bacterium | reverse complement strand
TTTCGCCGCCAGCACTTTGGTCAGCATGCCGCCGGTGCCGATGTTGCTGCCGGAGCCGCCGGCCATTGCCTCCAGGGCAGGGTCGCCGGCCTGCCCCAGCGAGATGAACTCCGCATCCGGGTGTTTGCGCGGGTCGGCGCTGTACAGGCCCCGCTGGTCCGTCAATATGACCAGCGCTTCGGCCTCGATCAGATTGGTGACCAGCGCACCCAAGGTGTCATTGTCACCCAGGCGGATTTCATCGGTGACCACGGTGTCATTTTCGTTGACGATGGGAACGACACCCAGGCCCAGCAAGGTGTACAGGGTGCTGCGGGCATTCAGGTAGCGGCGGCGGTCAGCCAGGTCTTCAT
Organism: Pseudomonadota bacterium; assembly: GCA_023389535.1. Taxonomy (GTDB): domain Bacteria; phylum Pseudomonadota; class Gammaproteobacteria; order Burkholderiales; family Burkholderiaceae_B; genus UBA6240. The sequence continues at coordinate 4,217 of JAEWEH010000121.1, read as the reverse complement.
GCGTCAACAAGATTTGCGCCGTGCGCACGCCATGCCTGGCGAAGGCGACCTCGTAGGCTTGTATCAGACCCATCTGGCCGACGGCTGCCGCAGCCTGCAATTCATGCATGGCATTGGGGCGCCGCGGCCAGCCGAGCCGGGCCATGCCCTCGGCGATGGCGCCGCTGGACACCAGCACCATCTGCTTGCCTTGCGCGTGCAGTTGGGCAATTTGCGCGGCCCATTGGCTGACAGCGTCCAGGTCTATGCCCTTGCCTTCGTTGGTGACCAGGGAAGACCCCACTTTAACCACCAGGCGGCGAGCCTGGGAAACAGCGGAGGGGGTAATGTCGGTGGCGGCCATGTCGATCGGGAGCACGGAAGAGGTTAGCAGGGCGGGATGTGAAAAAAGGACACCGGCGCGCTTTATGAAGCGTCGCCGCGCGTCTCGTCAAAACGTGGATCCTCGGCGATATAGGTGCCGTCGACCTTGTCCTGCGCGATGTTGTCCTGTGCTTTTTCGGCGTCCAGCCATTCTTGCAAGCGCCACACGAGTTCTTGTGTGCCTTCGCCGGAAAGGGCCGAGATACCGAACACGGGGCCGGTCCAGTCCAGAGCCGCGCATAAGCGCTGCGTCACGTCTTCAGGGTCTTGGACCATATCCAGCTTATTCAGCACCAGCCAGCGCGGCTTTTCATACAGCGCGGTGTCATACCGACGCAATTCCTCGACGATGGCGCGGGCGTCGGCAGCCGCTTGCGCTACCGGGTCGATGGCCGGATCCAGCGACGATACGTCCACCAGGTGCAGCAGGACCCGGGTGCGCGACAAATGGCGCAGGAACAGGTGGCCCAGCCCCGCGCCTTCCGAGGCGCCCTCGATCAGGCCCGGAATGTCGGCGATCACGAAGCTGTGTGAGGGCGAACTGCGCACCACCCCCAGGTTGGGATGCAGGGTGGTAAAAGGGTAATCCGCCACTTTTGGGCGCGCGTTCGACACCTTGCTGATCAAGGTCGATTTGCCGGCATTGGGCAAGCCCAGCAAGCCGACGTCCGCCAGCACCTTCAGTTCCAGCCTGAGCTTGCGCTGTTCGCCTTCTTTGCCATGCGTGAATTGGCGCGGCGCCCGATTCGTGCTGGATTTGAAATGCAGATTGCCCAAGCCGCCGGCGCCGCCAGCCGCCAGTGTCACCTTTTCGTTATGGCGATCCAGGTCGAATAGCTGTTCGCCGGTATCCGCGTCGAATACGATGGTGCCCACTGGGACGCGCAAGGTGATGTCGGGCGCCGCGGCGCCGTAGCGATCGGAGCCGCGGCCATTTTCGCCGTTCTTTGCCCGGTGCAGTCGGGCGTAGCGAAAGTCGATCAAGGTATTGATGTTGCGGTCGGCGACGGCATAAATGCTGCCCCCGCGCCCGCCATCGCCGCCGTCAGGCCCGCCCTTGGGGATGAACTTCTCGCGGCGAAAGCTCGCCGCGCCATTGCCGCCTTTTCCTGCAATGACTTCGATGGTGGCTTCGTCTACGAATTTCATGGTAATGCGTTATGTGAAAGAGGGGGAGCCCGGGCTTGCATCAGGCAAGGCGGCAAGGCTTTCTATTGTAGTGCGTATTGGGCAAGCGAATGCCGGAGCCCGAAACGAAACAATCCCCACTCAGCTTGCCGCCTTGTGGGGATCGTGTCGACCATTTTGGCCAAAGCCCCGGCTGATGAAAGGCGGGGTTGGCGCTGCCTTGCGGCAGATGTGGTCTTTCTTTGAAACTGCCGTGCCGGGCTTATTCCGCCGCGACGACAGAAACCGTGCGTTTGTTCAGCGCGCCCTTGATGGCGAATTGAACCTTGCCGTCGACCAGCGAGAACAAGGTATGGTCCTTGCCGATGCCGACATTGACGCCGGGGTGGAATTGCGTGCCGCGTTGGCGCACGATGATGGAACCAGCCGAAATCAGCTGGCCGCCGTAAGCCTTTACACCCAGTCGTTTCGATTCTGAGTCGCGGCCGTTGCGCGTAGAGCCGCCGCCTTTTTTCTGTGCCATGGTTAACTCCTATGCAATACCGTGAAATCGCCGATTACGCCGTGATGGCGTCGATGCGAAGTTCGGTGTAATTTTGGCGATGGCCCTGGCGCTTCTGGTAGTGCTTGCGCCGGCGCATCTTGAAAATCTTGACTTTGTCGTGGCGGCCTTGCGCAAGAACGGTTGCTTTCACCACGGCACCGGAGACCAAAGGCGCACCAATCTTCAATTGATCGCCTTCGCCAACCGACAACACCTGGTCGAGCGTGATTTCTTGCCCAATGTCTGCCGGTATCTGTTCTACTTTCAGTTTTTGACCTTCGGCAATACGGTACTGCTTGCCGCCGGTTTTTATGACCGCGTACATGTGGGTTATCCTAAATAAAAAACTATGGCAAAAATGCCAAGCTAATGATTCTAGCCTGGCGCGCCAAGCGAAGTCAAGCAAAAGCGCCTACGAGCGATAGTCGGCGTTGATGCTGACGTATTCGTGCGAAAAGTCGCAGGTATAGACGGTGTCGCACGCATCGCCTCGTCCCAGGGCGATGCGAACCACGATTTCCGCTTCCTTCATGACGCGTTGGCCGTCTTCCTCGCGGTAGTCGGGATGGCGTTCGCCTTGGCTGGCCACCAGGACATCGCCCAGCCACAGGCGGATGCCGCTGACATCCAGGTCCTCGATCCCGGCGTAGCCGATCGCGCACAGTATGCGCCCCAGGTTCGGGTCCGAGGCGAAAAACGCCGTCTTGACCAGAGGCGAATGGGCCACGGCATACGCAACCTTCAGGGCCTCTTCCGGTGTGCCGGCTTCCTCGACCTGGATGGTCATGAATTTGGTGGCGCCTTCGGCGTCGCGGACGATTTTCTGCGCCAGTTCGGCTGCCGCCTGGGCCAGCGCTTCGTATAGCGGAGTGTAGCGCGGGTCGGATACGGATTCGACACGCAGGGCGCTTTGGCCGGTGGCGATGATGACGAAGGAATCGTTGGTGGACGTGTCGCCGTCCACGGTAATGCGGTTGAAGGAACGATCGGCAATGGAACGCGCCATATCCTTGAGCAGTTCGGGCGCGATGCCGGCGTCCGTGGCCAGGTAGCCCAGCATGGTGGCCATATTGGGCCGGATCATGCCGGCGCCTTTGCTGATGCCGGTGACGGTGATCGTGTGCTGATCGATGGCGACGCGTTGCGAAATGATTTTGGGCTGCGTATCCGTCGTCATGATGCTGTGAGCCGCGGCAAACCAGTTGCCGGGCGAGGCGTTATCCAGGGCCGCGGGCAGCGCAGCGATCAGGCGGTCGACGGGCAGGGGTTCCAGGATCACGCCGGTGGAGAAAGGCAGCACCTGCTGCGGCTTCAGGCCCAGCAATTCCGCCACCGCTATGCATGTCTGCTGGGCAGCCTGCAGGCCGCTTTCCCCCGTTCCGGCATTGGCGTTGCCGGTGTTGATCACCAGAGCCCGTGTGTCCAGGCCGCTGGCCAAGTGCGACTCGCAAACTTGGACCGGCGCTGCGCGGAAGCGATTGCGTGTGAACACGCCCGCGACATTGCTGCCTTCGGCAAGGCGGAACACGGTGAGGTCACGCCGCCCCGCCTTGCGGATGCCGGCTTCGGCAATGCCGATTTCCACACCGGGTACAGGGAAAATTGCAGACTCAGGAGGAATGTAAAGATTCACGGCCATGGCGAGGATCCAACAAAAAGGGGGGAATCGATGATTTTATCGTAGCGCGCCTGTCAGCCAGCGTGCCCGCCATGGCGCTCGTCGCGCCATGGCGGGTACTGGCCGCTGGAGCCCTACAGCTTGGCGAAGACCTCTTCGGCGGCATCCAGCGTGGCCTGTATGATCGCGTCGTCGTGCGCGATGGAAACAAAGCCGGCTTCGAATGCCGAAGGTGCGAAATACACGCCCTTGATCAGCATGGCGTGGAAGAACTTCTTGAAACGTTCTATGTTGGCCGAGGATACCTCGGCGAAGGTGTTGGGTACGGACGGGCTGAAGTACAGTCCGAACATCCCGCCCACGCTATCGGCGCTCATTTCGACCGAGGCGGCCGCGGCGCGCTGGGCCAGGCCTTCCGCCAGCTTGCGGGTCTGGGCGGACAGGCGATCGTAAAAGCCGGGTTCGTCCAGTAACTTCAATGTGGCCAGGCCGGCGGCGACCGCCACGGGGTTGCCTGAAAGCGTACCGGCCTGGTAGACGTTGCCCAGCGGAGCGATGTGCTCC
>JAEWEH010000098.1 GCA_023389535.1 Pseudomonadota bacterium | reverse complement strand
CGATGGGCGGGCAGGCAATGCATGAATAAAGCTTGCGGATCCGCTACGGCCATCATGTCGGTATCGACACACCAGTCGGCAAACGCCTTGCGGCGCTCTTCGTTTTCGGCTTCGTAGCCCATGCTGGTCCAAACGTCCGTGGTGACCAGGTGCGCGCCGCGGCAGGCTTCCATCGGATCGGAAAATTCCTGCAGCACGTTGGCGGGCGGCTGGCCGATGCGCTGAGGGTCCAGCTGGTAGCCCTCCGGTGCGGATACATGCAGGCGGAAGCCGAGCATTTCGGCGGCCTGCAGCCAGGTATAGGCCATGTTGTTGCCATCGCCTATCCAGGCCACCGTCTTGCCCTGGATGGGGCCCCTGTGTTCGATAAAGGTGAAGATGTCGGCCAGGATCTGGCAGGGATGGAATTCGTTGGTCAGGCCGTTGATGACGGGTACGCGCGAATGCGATGCAAAGCGTTCGATGCGAGTCTGCTCGAAGGTTCGTATCATGATCAGGTCGACCATGCGCGACACCACACGTGCCGTGTCCTCGATGGGTTCCGAGCGGCCCAGCTGGGAATCCCCCGTGGTCAGGTGGATGACCGAGCCGCCCAGCTGGTACATGCCCGCCTCGAACGACACCCGCGTACGCGTGCTGGCTTTTTCGAAGACCATGGCCAGATTGCGGTCGTGCAGAGTCAGGTGAGGCTCGTAGCGCTTGAATTTGTCTTTGATCAGTCGCGCGCGATCCAGCACATACTGGATTTCGGATGTGGACAAGTCGCGAAATTGCAGAAAATGCCGTAATGGACCGGTGTGCAGTGTTGCGTCAGACATGATAAGCCCTGGTTAAAAGAGCCATCTTACCTTGTCCCATCATTGCCGGCAAAAGGGGGCTGGTGCCGATCGCGAGTGGGAAACCGCTTCATCAGATACAATGCCCTGCGCGGGGCCCGCTTCAACGGCCCCGGGATGAACGCATATTCATGCGCGGGAGTTTATGACAAATCTGGTGCAGCAATTAATCGTTCACGGCCTTACGACAGAAGGCCAGCGTTTTCGCCCCAGTGACTGGGCGGAACGCCTGGCCGGCGTACTTTCGCAATTCCGCCCCGCCGGCTCGGCGGGCGGCCCCCTGACCTATTCGCCGTACGTGGTGCCGACGGTACTGGACGGCGTACGCTGCGTGGTGGTGGACCACCGCCTGCGCGAACTCGAACCGTTGGCCTGGAAGTTCGTGTGCGACTTTGCCACCGACAACCATCTGCGGACATCCGAACAGGAAATTGAGCGGCCCAACCGCAAGGTTCAGGCATAGGCGGCCGCTGGGAGCTTGCATCCGCGGCCACAGCAAGCCGGCTGCGCCGGGAATGCGAACGGACACCGGGCTCGATATTCGAGCCGCCGGCAGTAGAAATACCTTAGAGCGTCGGTACGGGTGTCAGGACCTTGCCGCGGGTGACAACCGCCTCGGCATTGTCGAGCACAAGCTTGGCCATGGCTCGACGCGTTTCCATGGTGGCGCTGGCAATGTGGGGCAGCACAACGACATTGTCCATGGATTTCAAAGCATCGGGCACATTCGGTTCGTCTTCGTAGACATCCAGTCCGGCTCCGCCCAATTCGCCTTTCGACAAGGCATCGACCAGCGCTTCCTCGTCAATGACGGAGCCGCGCGAAATATTAATGATGGCGCCATTTGGCCCCAAAGCCTGCAGCACCTTCTTGTCGATCAGCCGGCGGGTGGAAGGGCCTCCTACCGTGGCGACCACCAGAAAATCCGCCCATTCGGCCAGCCCGGCCAGGGTGAGCTCGTAGGCATAGTCGACATCATTGCGCGCATTGCGGTTGTGATAGCGGATGTCCATATTGAAACCGGCTGCACGCTGGGCGATCGCCATGCCAATGCGACCCAGGCCGACAATGCCCAGTTTTTTATGGCTGACTTTGACGCCCAGCGGGAATGCCGTGTCGCCACCCCATTGATTGGCCCGGACATAGCGCTCGGCGTGCCCGAGGCGGCGTGCGGTGGCCAGCAATAGACCAAAGGCCAGATCTGCCACGCAATCGTTCAGGACATCCGGGGTATTGCTGACTTGTATGCCTTTTTTCTGCGCATGTTTGACGTCGATGGAATCGTAGCCAACCCCCAGGCTGCAGATGGCCTTTAACTGTGGAAATTGATCGATAAGTTCCGCGGGGGTGGATCCCAGGGCGCTGGTGAGCAGCACGGCGACATCGCCTTGCCGGCCGGCGATGGCTTGTTGCGGATCGCTTTCCTTCCAGAGTTCGATGACGTCGAAATGGCTGGCGAGGCGCTCGCCCATGTCGGGAAAGGGAAGGGGAAAAAGCTGTACCAGTGCGGGTCGATTCGTGCTCATGTCGTCTCGGTGAAATAGTTGTTATGGGAAGGCCTGGCTTGCCAAGGCAGAACAGACTATACCGCAGACAGAGCGCTACATGAAAAATGGGACGCCGTGTTGCCACTTGCGTCCCATTTGCGCCGGGCGCGAACCCGGGAATTCTTTGCCGTTCTAAACCATTGCAGCGATTACGCCAAGGCTTTCAGTGCAGCAGCAAGGCGGCTTTTATGACGTGCGGCCTTGTTTTTGTGAATGATGTTCTTGTCGGCAACGCGATCGATGACGCTGGTTGCTTTCTGGAATACTTCAGTGGCGGCGGTTTTGTCGCCGGCGTCAATCGCTTGGCGAACACGCTTAATCGACGTGCGCAGCATGGAGCGCAAACTGGAATTGTGCTTGTTGCGTTCTACCGATTGGCGAGCGCGCTTGCGGGCTTGTGCAGAATTGGCCATTTCTATCCGTATCTGATGGTTTATTTGGCAAAGACAGCTATTCTATACTACGCGCCGCGCCGTGTAAAGTCGCGCGGCCGGAAGCCGCAGGCGAGCAGCGCGCCGAAGTACACCAGCATGCTGGCGACCAGCACGCCTGCCAGCCACACTACACGCATGCCTGGCTGCGACCCCAGCGCCACCCAGTCCAGGTGCTGCCGCGCCGCCCACAATACCGCGGCCAGTCCTGCCAGCGCCGGGACCATGCGTAGCCCGAACAGCAGCCAGCCCGGCCTGGGCTGATATAGCCCTCGGCGCTGCAGCAGCACGACCAGGCACAAGGCGTTGACGGCGGCCCCCAGAGCAATGGACAAGGCCAGTCCGGCGTGGGATAGCCAGGGCACGAAAACCAGATTGAAGGCCTGGGTCAGTATCAGCACGAAGATGGCGATCCTGACCGGAGTACGGATGTCCTGCTTGGCATAGAAGCCCGGCGCCAGTATCTTGATGCTCAACAGCCCGACCAGGCCGACCGCGTAAGCCATGACGGCGACCTGGGTCTGCATGACGTCGCGGCCGTCGAAGGCGCCATAGTTGAACAAGGTGGCCACCAGCCCGCCCGACAGCAATGCCAGCCCCAATGCGGCAGGCAGCCCGAGCAGCAGCACCAGTCGCAGGCCCCAGTCCAGCAGGGCGCTATAGCCCGCGTGATCCTGCTTGGCATGGGCGGCCGACAGGCTGGGCAACAATACGGTACCCAGCGCTACCCCAAGCAGCGCGGTGGGAAATTCCATCAGGCGATCCGCGAAAGACAGCCAGGTGACACTGCCGGGCGCCAGCCAGGTGGCGATATTGGTGTTGATCAGCAGCGAAAGCTGGGCGACGGAAACGCCGAGTATGGCCGGTAGCATCTGGCGCAAGATGCGCTGCACCGTCGTGTCCTTCCAGGCTGCGCGCACGTCGAGGCTGTAGCGGGGCAGTAGCCCCAGGCGGGCGAGGGCTACCCATTGCACCAGCAACTGCGCCACGCCACCGGCCATCACACCAACCGCCAGGGCATAGATGGGGGTGTCAAACCAGGCTACCAGGAAGAGGCTGGCGGCTATCATGGAAAGATTGAGCAGTACCGGGGTGAAGGCGGGAATGGCGAAGCGGCTCCACGTATTCAGAACCCCGGATGCGAATGCCACCAGCGACATGCAGACGATATAAGGGAACATCATCCGCGTCATCCAGACCGCGGCGGCAAATTCGCTTTGCCGGGCGGCCGTTCGCATGCCGCTGGCCATGGCGCTGACGACCCAGGGGGCCGCCATGATGCCGATAACCGTAATGGCCGCCAGCGCGAATGTCAGCAGCAGGGCGACCCGATCCAGCAGCACGTGCACTTCCTGAGTGGAGCGCTTGTTGCGGGCCTCGCCCAAAATAGGAACGAAGGCCTGCGAAAACGCGCCTTCGGCAAACAGCCGGCGCAACAGATTAGGGATGCGGAAAGCGACCCAGAAGGCGTCGGTCAGCGGCCCCGCCCCGAAAGCACGGGCTATCAGAATGTCCCGTATCAGACCGGTGATGCGCGAAAGCAGTGTGAAGCTGCTTATGGTAGCAGCCGACCGGAACAAGCTCATGCAGGCTTATTTTGGGCCCATCCGGATGGCCCCGTCCAGGCGTATGGTTTCCCCATTGAGCATCTCGTTAGTGATGATGCTCTGCACCAGTTTGGCATAATCGTCCGGTCGACCCAGACGGGCAGGGAAGGGGATGCTTGCGGCCAGCGAATCCTGCACTTCCTGCGGCATGCCGAAGATCATGGGAGTGCCGAATATCCCGGGGGCAATCGTGACGCAGCGTATGCCGACCTTGGATAAATCGCGCGCCAGCGGCAGCGTCATACCCGCCACGCCGGCCTTGGATGCCGCATAGGCGGCTTGCCCGATTTGACCATCATAGGCGGCGACCGACGCGGTATTGATCAGCACCCCCCGTTCGCCAGTGGACTCGGGCGTGTTTTCGCTCATGGCCGCGGCAGCCAGGCGCGACATATTGAAGGTGCCGACCAGGTTGATCATGACCACTTTCTGAAATAAATCCAGGGGATGGGGGCCGTTTTTTCCGATGGTGCGCGCCGCAGGCGCAATGCCGGCGCAGTTCACCAGCCCGAACAGCTTGCCGGCCTTCAGCGCCGCGGCAACCACGGCTTGGCCATCGGCCTCTTGGGTTACATCGCAGTGCACATAGCTTTGCCCAAGTTCGGCGGCCAATTGTTCGCCCGCGGCGTCCTGTACATCCGCCAGCACCACCTTGGCGCCTTCCTGCACCAGCATGCGTGCCGTGCCGGCGCCCAGGCCCGAAGCGCCGCCGGTGACTATGAATACCTTGTTTCTGATTTCCATCCTCTGCCTCTGTATTCTATGGGGTGAAAGAAAACCACGCATGGCCGGCGCGCCCCCTGTAGCGGGCAGGCCGGCGGCATCGCGCTGCCGATCGTGGGCTCAGGCGCCCAGGGCGTCGAATACGCGCTGTTTGATTTCGTCGACGCTGCCCAGGCCGGACAGTTGACG